>JBIIVA010000049.1:0-14245 GCA_044339705.1 Crocinitomicaceae bacterium | reverse complement strand
AATGCGCCAGGTGTTACCGAGGTCGACAATGAACTTGCTATTATCCAGGAATGATTATCCCAGGTATTTAAAAAAAAATGGTCGGAATTGCTTCCGACCATTTTTTTTTAGGAAAAAATCACAAATTATAATCTCTTTTAGAAGTTATACTTTTTGTCATCTATTAATTTTTGTGCAATCAGCAGGCGTGCTGCTTTTGGATTGAATGCTTCCGTTTTTGTGAATCGCTTTAATCCCATCAGCATCATGCGAGCTTCGTCTCCTTCCGCAAAAGAGTAAATAGCATCTTTAGCAGCTTTTTCAATGCGATCTGCGGTATCAAAGAAATATGTTTTGGCGATTGCAATATCAACTGATGATGCCTCCTCACCAACTTTCTCAATTTTCTTTTGAACTCGCAAAAGAACCGATTCTGCCTGATAAATCCAAATAGCAAGATCAGCGATGTTCATCAATATCTCCTGCTCTTTAGAAAGTGTTTGCATTAACTTTTGTACTGCAGATCCCGCAACCATTAGAATACACTTCTTGAATCCCTCTAGATATTTTTCTTCATTACCAAGCGCACTTGATGAAACTTCACCAATTTCAGGAATAGACATTAATTCACTGGCAACTTTCATTGCAGGACCCATTAAATCTAATTCCCCTTTCATGGCTCTGCGAAGAATCATATCCACGGTTAACATACGATTAATCTCATTTGTTCCTTCGAAAATGCGATTGATGCGAGCATCTCGATAAGCACGTTCAACAGATGATTCAGCAGAGTAACCCATACCACCATAAATTTGAACAGCCTCATCAACGGCATAGTCAAGACACTCTGAACCAGCAACTTTTAAAATCGCACATTCAGGAGCAAATTGCTCAATTCCCTTTAAGGTGGCAGCTCCTTTATCCATACCCCCAGCCATGTATCCAGCGATAGCATCATCAATGTTTTGACCGGCTCTGTATATAGCAGCTTCAAGAACATAAGTTCGAATTACCTGCTCCGCTAATTTGTAGCGAATTGCACCGTATTTCGAAATAACTCGTCCAAACTGCTCACGTTCGTTGGCATATTTTATCGATTCGTTGATTGCAGCTTTCGCACCACCAAGTACTGCTCCACCTAATTTAATCCTACCAATGTTCAATATATTTAGTGCAATTTTGAATCCGTTTTCACGCTCTGAAAGCATGTTTTCAACTGGAACTACTACGTTGTTCAAGAAAACTTGTCGAGTTGAAGAACCTTTAATCCCCATTTTTTTTTCTTCGGGATTTAAACTGATACCTTCAGATCCGCCTTCTACCAAGAATGCAGTTAAATTCTTATCATCATCGATTTTCGCAAAAACTGTAAAAAGATCGGCAAATCCACCATTGGTAATCCACATTTTTTGACCGTTTAAAATATAGTTTTTACCGTCTTCTGACAAAACAGCTTTAGTTTTCCCAGAATTAGCATCAGAACCAGAACTCGGTTCAGTTAAGCAATATGCAGCTTTCCACTCTCCTGTTGCAAGTTTTGGAATATACTTAGCCTTTTGAGCCTCATTACCGTAATAGAGAAGCGGAAGCGTTCCAATACCCGTGTGAGCGCCATATGCAACGGAAAAAGAATGACCATGTCCAAGATGTTCTGTTGCAAGTAGTGATGTTTTGAAATCAACACCCATACCACCTAAATTTTCCGGAACTGACAAACCAAGAAGACCTAACTCTCCAGCTTTTTCTAGAATAGACTGCATCAGTCCTTCTTCCATTTTGTCAATTCTATCCAAGTTAGGATGTATTTCCTGTGCAATAAAATCATCACACATTTGAGCGATCATTTGATGCTCTTCTGTCCATTCTTCCGGGGTAAATACTTCATTTGTATTCGTTTTTCGAATGATAAATTCCCCTCCTTTTATTGATTGTAAGCTCATATTTATATTATTTTATCGTCAAATATATAAAATTCTTTTAATCTCTTATGCATGCATAGCTAATTTTTTATTCATTTATGTTGAATTTGATTTATTGTAATCTATTCGAAAATATCTAATTTTCTTAAATTTGAATAATGTTTGCAATAATAGATTTAGAGACAACGGGAGGGAGTCCAAAAAACGCTCGAATCACGGAGCTGGCAATCTATAAATTTGATGGTGAAAAAATAATAGATGAGTTTATTACGCTTTTGAATCCGGAGCAACCTATACCTGAATTTATTGTTCGATTGACAGGAATAAATGACAAAATGGTAGCAGAATCTCCTCGTTTTTTTGAAGTAGGTAAAAAAGTAGTTGAATTCACGAAAGATTGTGTTTTCGTTGCGCATAATGTTGCTTTCGATTACGGTATGCTACGAAGCGAGTTTAAAAATCTTGGTTACGATTTTCGTTTACCTCATTTGTGTACCGTAAGAGCATCTCGGTTCGTTTTGCCCGGTTACAAATCGTACAGTCTGGGAAATATTTCAAAAGAGTTGGGGATTGAAATTAAAGGTCGTCATCGTGCCGGAGGTGATGCATTAGCTACAACTAAATTGTTTGAAATTTTATATAAAAAAGACCCAAACAATTTAAAAGCATTCATTCAACTCGAGTTGAATCCAAAATCGATCCATCCGAATTTAGATTTAGATGTAATTGATGATTTGCCCTCTAAGACGGGTGTTTATAAGTTCTACAATGAGTTTAATCAGTTGATTTATATTGGCAAAAGCATTAATATCAAAAAGCGAGTAGAACAACATTTACGAAATAATAAAACTGCCAAAGGCATAAAACTAATTCAAGAAATTGCAGCTGTCGATTACGAACTAACTGGTTCTGAATTAATTGCAATGCTTTTAGAATCGGAGCTTATAAAGATTCACAAGCCAATCTTTAATAGACGTTTGAGAAAAAGTTTATTTCCTTATGGTTTGTTCGATGATTTGGATGAAAACGGTTATTTGCGACTCACTATTCATTCAACCTCCAAGAAAGAAACCCATCCCATTCTTCATTTTTCTTCAAGAAAGGAAGCTACGAATTTTTTAATGTACGTGATAGAAGAGCATCACCTATGTCAGAAATTGTGTGGTTTGTATGATTCCAAAAACGGTTGTTTTCACTATGAAATAAAACAATGTCATGGAGCCTGTGTGGGAGAGGAATCTAATTCTTTTTATAATGAGCGAATAGAACAATTTATTTCAAGAATTACCTTCAATGGGAAAAGTTTTTACATCCTCGACCGAGGAAGGAACAAATCTGAAAAAAGTATCGTTTTAATTCAAAACGGAAGATATTTCGGTTATGGTTATGCGCCTTATCATTTTCATGGTAAGGCACCCCAAAAATGGAAAAGTTTCATTACTGATAAACAAGAAAATAGAGATATAAAAACGATAATTAATCAGTTTGTTAGAAAACAGGGTACTCACAAAATTGTGGAATTATGAGTAATCTTTCCTTTATAATTTAAATTCTTTATGTGAAAGGCAAAGTTGTTGTTTTAGGTTCTGGAACTTCGCAAGGCGTTCCTGTAATTGCTTGCGAGTGTGATGTTTGTATGTCTAAATACAAAAAAGACAAACGGACTAGATCGTCTATTCTCATTCAAGCAGGAAATGAAAACTATGTAATTGATACCGGACCCGATTTTCGATTTCAGATGCTGCGTGAAAAGGTAAAAACCCTTCGTGGAGTTATTTTTACTCACGAGCATAAGGATCATGTTGCTGGTCTTGATGATGTTAGAGCTTTCAATCAGTCTGAATCTCGACCTATGGAGGTTTATTGTACGGATCGAGTTGAACAAGCATTGAGAAGAGAATTTCATTATATTTTTTCAGAAGACCGATATCCTGGCATTCCAAAAGTGGATCTTTTCAGAATTGACGATGAACCGATTGAATTGAGAAATAATTTGACTATTTTGCCGATTAATGTGATGCATTATAAAATGCCCGTTAAAGGTTTTCGTTTTGGTGATTTCACTTATATTACTGATGCCAAAAAAATTGTAGATGAGGAAATAAAAAAACTAATTGGCTGTAAAACTTTGATTGTTAATACACTTCACCGATCGGAGCATTTGTCTCATTTTAATTTGGAACAAGCATTGGACTTCATTCGAATTGTAAAACCGAAAAGAGCTTATCTAACTCATATTTCTCATTTATTTGGAAGGCACTGCGATATCGAATTAGAACTCCCGAAGAACGTATTTCTTGCATATGATGGGCTAAAATTAAATTTCGATTACTAACAAGGAATTGGTGGAAATCTTTAATTTGTTCAATTCTATTTCCCCGATTTAATGTTAATTTTGATTCGTGAGTAAAGAAAAATTCATCGACGTAAAGGGTTTAATTGCGAGTAAGAATCCAAAACTTTTGAAATGGCTACCAGGATTCGTTCTATCTTATTTACGGAAAATTTTACATGAGGATGAAATCAATGAATTTCTGATTGAACATTCGGATTACTTTGATTTAGATTTTTGCGAAGCGATTATTAATTATTTTAATATTCAGCTTAAAATTGAGGGTCTAGATAATATTCCAAAGGATGGTCCAGTTATATTAGCAATGAATCACCCTTTGGGAGGTATGGACGCAATAGGATTATTTGTGGCTATGCGTCATCATCGAAGAGATTTGAAATTCATTGTCAATGATTTATTGTTGAACTTGAAGAATATTCGAGGATTGTTTATAGGGGTCAATAAACATGGTAAAAATCATATTTCTGTGAGAGAACAAATCAGAAATGCCTTTAAATCAGATAATGCAATTTGCATTTTTCCGGCAGGCCTTGTAAGTCGAAAAGTTAATGGTATAGTTCAGGATCTAGAATGGAAAAAGACCTTTGTTTTGTATGCACGTGAACTGAATCGGACGATTGTTCCAATTCACATTGAAGGGGAGTTAACTCCATTTTTCTATCGAATTTCAAGATTAAGAAAATGGTTGGGTATCAAAGCGAATATTGAGATGCTTTGGCTTTCAGACGAATTATTTAAACAAAGAAATAAAGTCATTACAATTACAATCGGAAACCCTATTAAAGGATCTGAAATAGATTCACATTTGAATGATTTTGAAGCTGCTCAATTCATTAGACAGCAAGTTTATGCTTTAAGAAATTGAAATATGCAAGATATTATACCTCCAATCGGTAAAGAACTATTAAAAAGTGAGTTAACCAAAGATAAATTTCTAAGGTACACACGAAAAGGAGAAAATGAAATTTATATTGTTGATAATTGGGACGCACCTCATGTTGTTAAGGAAATTGGGCGGCTTCGAGAAGTAACTTTTAGAACTTCAGGGGGAGGTACCGGTCAGTCAATAGATTTGGATGAGTTTGATACAAGCGAATATTGCTATAAACAATTGGTACTTTGGTCGCCCGAAGATGAAGAAATTATTGGTGGGTATCGTTTTATAAAATGCAAGGATTCAATCGACTCATTCGGAAATATCCATTTATCTACCATGCATTATTTTGATTTTTCTGAGCGATTTGTCAAGGAATTTTTGCCTCATACCATTGAATTGGGAAGAAGTTGGATACAACCTAATTATCAGCCTAGTATAAATCCGAGAAAGGGTTTGTTTGCACTCGATAATATTTGGGATGGTTTAGGGGCAATAATTAAATTCAATCCGGAAATCAAGTATTTTTTTGGTAAAGTAACTATGTATCCTAATTACAATACCGATTGTCGCGATTTTCTTTTACATTTCATGAATCATTATTTTCCTGACAGAGACAATTTAATGAAACCCTTTCATCCTTTGATTCAAAACTATGACAGAGATTATGTAGAATCTCAATTGGATGGATTGGATTTTAAAGATGGCTTCAAGGTTTTAAATGGCCATGTTCGCGATAGAGGGGAGTTCATTCCTCCTTTGGTAAATATATACATGAACCTTTCACCTACGATGCGTACATTCGGAACGGCAGTTAATCCTGATTTTGGAAACGTTGAAGAAACAGGGATTTTAGTTACAATCGCTGATATTTTTCCGGATAAAAAAGATAGACATATTAATTTCTAAATATAAGTTCGGTACTTACGAACAAAACCCTCGATATCTGTTAATCCTGTTTTGCGTAACAATCGCTCTTTGATTCTTTGAATGCATACATTGATATGGGCTTCGTTCATTTTCTGACTGATGTAGATAGAAGATTTACCATAATAGTATTTCATCTTTAGAATTAGTGCATCGCGTTTATTTAAATGCTTTAAAAAATCGCTAATTGCCACAAGAAGATCTTGATCTCCATCCGTGTCTATTTTGAAATCATCAAAATCTTTTGATTTTTCAACGGAGGTTTCATCATAAACAATTTTTATTTTTCGTTTTCCATTTCTACTGCGAAGCTCTGAAATACAGAAACTTTTAACGACAGTTTGAATCCAAGCTCTTGTTGAAAAAAGGTCAGGTTCTCTTTCATAGAGTTCACCAATTCTTTTGTAAAGATGAATTAAAACTTCCTGATAAATATCTTTTACGTCTTCACCTTTAAAATACTTTCGAATGACATAAATGATTGTACTATCAAAACGATTCAGTAACTCGTTAAAAATACTTTCTTGTAGCTGGCGATTCATTAATCTAGTCCTTAATTAGTTCTTTCGGTTTTCCTGTTAAATGTTCTAATCCTTTGTATTTATCCTCAAGCTCATAAATTGAATTACTCTTCAAATCGCTGATGATATTATTTAAAATTTCATCTAAATCTTTTTCTTCTTTTCTAATTAGAAAAGTTTTTGATTCATGTTTCTTAAGAATGTAAATTAAGTTAGAAATTTCTTTTCGAATATCGTGACAAACCATTCCCATAGGGTAAATAAACAAATTAAGTGAGTTGTCAATTTTCAATGTTCTCGATAAATTTTGTTTAAAAAACATGGGGTTCTCTTTTAATCGAGCAAATGAAAAAGCCTGAAATAATAACTCGCTTGGATCACCTATAATTATATCCGTGTTGGTTAAATTTTTATCGTGTCCGATTATAAATGAAAGTGCTAATGTTAGATTATTTAAATCATAAGAACCGTTGTAATCCATTTCAAGGTTATTGATAAGGAGTTTATTTGTGCTATCATCATCAAATGGATCTTTTTTTTGATAATTTAAATAATTTAATTTAAAATCTTTAGTTCCATTTTTTTCAATATTTTCACGATGAGCATTAGCATGATGTCCGACAAGTAAAATAGAGGTTTGGGTAGACTTTTTCATAAGCTTTTATTTTTTCTTAACGCAAATTCAAAACAATTGTAACGAGTTTAGCTTAAATTTACGCAAAAACTACAATTTTTAGATAAACTCCTCGTTATTTCAGCAAATGAAATTTGTTTTTCTTTGTTTTTTTCAAATCATTTTTTTCGCTTTTTGCCAAGTAGGTAATGGATTCAATGGGTTTCAATTCATAAATGGGTTTTACTCCGCAAGAAGCATTGGAACTGGAAACAATTTAATTAGTGTCGTTGACAATGATTTGGTTTTAACTTCCGAAAATCCCGCACTTTTAAATTCCAAAATGGTTAACCAAATTGCATTGAATCAATCTTTGCTTCCAACTGGAGTTAATTTTGGTTCGCTTCAATACGCATTTAAATCAAAAATTGGTTTATTTTCACCAGCGATTAAGTATGCTAATTACGGTGGATTCATAGAAACTGATGAACTTGGAAACGTTCTCGGAAAATTTAGTTCACTAGATTATTCTATTGGTATGCTTTATTCATATGAGTTTAGTCCCGTCATTTCTATAGGTGCCGCCGCCTATTTATTAGGTTCTCATTTGGAGAATTATGCTAGTTATGCCATGTCAACTATGTTCTCTGCTATCTATAAACATCCAAATCAATTGTTTTCGGCTGCTTTTGTCGCCAAAGGGATCGGTGTCTCTTTCAAGAATTACACAATGAGCCAGAAGACCCGAACTCCAATTGATGTTCAAGCGTCTTTGACATACAAACTTAAACATGCTCCATTTCGCATTTCTCTGCTCGCTAAACAATTGAATAGTTGGGATATTGTTTACCGTGATCCAAACGAGAAACCTACATTTGACGCCTTAACGGGTGATACTATTCCTATTAAGGCCCCAGGATTTATTGAGAAACTTGCTAATCATTTAAATCTGCAAGTTGAATTGATTGCCTCCAAATCATTGCACTTTCGGACAGGATTTGATTTTCATCGTCAACAACAATTGAGGGTGATTAACCGACCTGGTCTTGCCGGATTTTCATTTGGTATGGGTATATATCTGAAAAAAATTCGATTGGATTATGGTTTTCTTATTTATTCTAAGGCAGGGCAAAATCATGCTATTGGAATAAGCACAAATCTTAGTGATTGGAAAAAAAATCACTAGTAGTGATGAAAAAAGGATACTATTGGTATAAAAGAATTAGCTCTTGTAGTCATATGGTGATAAATGACTAACATATTTTTGGATCTCAACAATTTTTGGAACGATGGTGATGATTTTAGTGAGGTTGTCTTTATCCCAATTTTGCAATGGGCAGAATATTTCAGTTTTTCTTTAAGATTATCTCCGTAATTTCTAGATAAATTCCGACCCTACACGGAAAACCGATGTAACCAAATCCTCGATTAACATATAAATATTGATCATCTTTTTGATATAATCCGGCCCATTTTTTATCTCGATTCCGAAATGAGAAAAATAAAAGAATAAAGAAACTTATTAAAGTCAACAAATGAATGAATCCAATCAAATGAAAAAATGAATTTGAATCCAAAATTAAGGAGCGAACAAAAATTATTTCCGATAGAACTATAAGTAAAATCGATATAAGAAATAGCAAAACAAATTTTAATGCAAAAATACTTTTTTAAGAACCTATTTTTAAGTAGTTTGACACCTATTTGTTTGAAATAAATTAACTTTATGTTAATAATCATTTAATCTCACGCAATTTTTTGATTAAAAACGCATTTTATACTTAAAAATCACTTTGCTCAAATGAGAAATACAATACTAGTTGCTCTGATTTATTCTTCATGTATTCTAAATGCTCAAAATTTTTATGATCGTTCAACTATTCAAACTATTGAGGTGTTTTTTGGATTCACCAATTGGGACGCTCAGTTGGATGCAGCGACAACAACAGACTCATACGTCTTAGCAGACTCAGTTCGTATCAATGGAGTTACTTTCGATAGTGTAGGTGTTAAATACAAAGGAAATAGTTCATACAATGCTAATTATAATAAAAATCCACTTCATATTAATTTAGATTACATCAAGCGAAGTCAGGATTACCAAGGTTATCGAAGTATTAAACTTCAAAATGGGTATCAAGACCCATCTATGATTCGGGAGATTTTATCATATGCCATTCTCGAACAATACATGGATTGTCCAAAAGCAAATTTTGCAAATGTTTATATTAACGGAACTCTTCGAGGTTTATACTCTAATGCTGAGAATATTGATGAAAAGTTTAATGGGGATCATTATTTCCTTGCCGATGAAACTTATTTTAAATGTAATCCAATTGATGGTGCTGGTCCGGGTTCAACTACAAGCCCAGATTTGAAATTTATTAATACGGACAGTTCATCTTATTTCAGTGCCTATGAATTAAAATCTACTTATGGTTGGAATCGGCTAGTTGATTTGATTAACACGCTGAATAACGATTTTGCAAACATAGAGTCCAAGTTAGATATCGATCGAGCCATTTGGATGTTAGCTTTTAATAACGTTCTTGTCAATTTAGATTCGTATAATGGTGCTTTCCGTCAAAACTATTTTTTGACATGGGATCTGAATAATCGATTTGTTCCTACAATTTGGGATTTGAATATGAGTTTTAATGGTTTTCCCGGAGGAACAGGTTCTGGAAGTGGAAGCGCCACGTTAGATCCGCTGTCAAATAGTACCTCAAATAATCATCCGTTAATTAAGAAAATCTTGGCTAATCCAATGTATAAACGTATGTATATGGCTCATTTGAGAACCATTGTTCAAGAGGTATTTGTAAATCAATCTTACATCACAGCTGCCAGCACATTACGTTCGACAATTGATGCATCGGTTCAATCTGATCCGTATAAGTTTTATACATACTCTCAGTATCAAAATAGTCTGACAACGGCAGTTACATCAGGCGGTGGACCGGGTGGGGGAATTTCAATTCCAGGTATTAAAACTTTAATGGACGAACGCGTTTCCTATTTCAGTACTAATTCCAATTATGTTTTAGTTGCTCCAACGATTAATTCTTATGCATCAAATAATAGCTCACCAAATTATGGATCCACAATATACATAACTGCAAATTGCTCGAATGAAACAACTGTATACTTGGGGTATCGATTAGACCATCAACTGAAATTTAATCGAGTTCAAATGTATGACGATGGTGCACATTTTGATGGTGCAGCCGGAGACCACATCTACGGGGTACAAGTCACTCTTAATGGAGTTGATTTTGAATATTATATTTATGCTGAAAATTCAAATGCAGGTGTGTTTTCTCCTCAACGTGCAGAGCATGAATTCCATTCCTTAAACATAGCTATGCCTTATGCTACGAATGGGAAGGTTCTCATTAATGAAGTGTTAGCAAGTAATAGCAATTACGGTCATGATTCAAATGATGAAAGTGACGATTGGATCGAACTCTACAACACCGCAAATTCCGGACTTGATTTATCCGGGTTGTATCTCTCTGATGATCCTTTAAATTTAATGAAATGGCCTTTCCCTTTGGGAACAGCTATAAATGCCAATGATCATTTAATCGTTTGGGCTGATAACGACACGGAGCAATCCGGTTTACATACTAATTTTAAATTAAGTTCGTTGGGCGACATCATTATCTTTAGTAACGGAGCTGTAATTTTCGATCAAATTATTCTTGGTCCTCAAACTACTGATGTTTCCTATGGACGTTGTCCTGATGGCGGAGCTGCATTTATAACAGGAGTTCCAACCTTCAATGCGACCAATGGCTGCCAATCAAGTTTAAATAACAATTTGAAAGCAAATCTGAGAATCTATCCTGTTCCATTTGTTTCAGATTTTGTTTTATCAGGTGAAGGGATTATTGGAAAAGATATACAAGTTCATGATATATTGGGACGAGAAGTTTTTAAAGGGAGATTGGATTCGGAAAGCATCCTTATCTCCGGTAGTACTTGGAAAACTGGATTATATTTGGTAAGATTGTCTGATGCAAATAATCTTTATTTTGATTGTAAAATTGTAAAGATTTAATTTTGGCGCGATGAGCTTAGTTCATTTCATGTTCTTAATATTCTTTTTTAGATTCTAACCTGATATTTTGTGTTAACACAGAATTTCAGGTTTCTAATTCACGAATTATGAAACTTTTATTGAATTTAGGAGAGAGGTCTGAAATATCGAACCAGCCGAGGGAAGATATTGAGCGGATTTTGAATGATCAAATTAATGATAATTCTCAAAAATAGGTTTTGACAGCAAATTCAAATTGATCGATAAAAATGGGCTTAAATGGAGAAATGTTGTTTTGCTCCTTCACCGAGTAGGTTTTTTAAAACACGTTAAGTAGTGGCATAACCTACAATTTGTCCTATTCCTGTATGGATTTCACTTAAAGAAATCCCTGAGATCTTCATTAGATGCTGATGGATAATTTCATCGATTTCTTTGTGTTCTGGCATATTTGTAGCTTATAAAGTTCATGAAAATATGATATTCGGCTTAAAATAGCTGAAAAAATTAGCTTTAAAAACAAGATGAATGAGCTTTATTTCAAATGAAACTCATTAGCTATTAAAAAATCTATTTTAAATGCTTTTTAAAAAACATCGAGCTTATCTACTTTAAAACTGTCACAAAAATAGTGGGTATTTGTAACAAATTAACTGTTAATTTGGATCAAAAAAGGGAAGTTAGTAAATCAAAAAAAGCCCCTAGAAATGAGGCTTTTAAAACCGTGGGCAATACTGGGCTCGAACCAGTGACCCCTACCTTGTCGAGGTAGTGCTCTAAACCAACTGAGCTAATTGCCCTTAAATTTCAAAATTAATGATTCTTTTTGGATACGATCGTTTTTAACAATACAACTGAGGTAGGGATGGTTATCGTATTACCATCTTTGTCTCGAACATACATAAAGAAAAATGAAATATCAATTAATTGACCTTCAATATCATATTCTTTGTCGAGAACACGCACATTTTGTCCAATTTTTAATGGGTGGTTGAAAAAAAGGATTAAACTTGAGGTAATGTTTGATAAAATTGACCATTGTGCGAAAAAAGCGATTCCTAAAACTGTTATGACCGAGGTAAAGAATACGATAAGATCACCGCGTTTGATATTCCAAATTCCTGCAAGAATTATAATTGCCAATATCGTAAGGAATAAATTTATAATGCGCTGAGTAATTCTTTTGCGCTTTAGGTCAAATTCGAATTTGCTTAAAAATTTATTTATAGACTTTTGAGTAAATATCTTAATCAGGATCAGGATTGCTCCAAGCACAATTGTTTCAATAATTTGAATTTCAATTTCTGTCATTTCCTTTCTTTTTTTCTTTTGCTTTCACCCAATAAACATCCATTTCATGAAGATTCATGCCTCGAATATCTCGACCATCGTTTTCAATAAATTCCTCCATCAAACGAAATCGATCTATAAATTTATTATTTGTTTTTGCTAGGGCATTTTCAGCTGAAACTTCAATAAATCTAGAAAAGTTAACCAATGAAAAAAGGAGGTCACCGAACTCTTCCTCTATATTTTCTGAGTTAGCATCTATTTCTTCTTTAAGTTCGGCTAATTCTTCTTCCACTTTTTTCCAAACATCTTCACGACTTTCCCATTCAAAACCGATTCCTTTTACTTTTTCCTGAATTCTTGTTGCTTTTACAAGGGCAGGAAGTGAAACAGGAACGCCTTCAAGAACGGATTTTTTTCCTTCTTGTAGTTTCAGTTTTTCCCAATTCGCTTTTACTTCCTCTTCATTCTGAACTTCAACATCTCCATAAATATGTGGATGACGATGAATTAATTTATCACAAATTTGATTGAGAACCGATGTGACATTGAATTTACCTTGTTCTTCTCCAAGTTTTGAATAAAAAACCAAATGAAGAAACAAATCACCTAATTCTCCTTTTACAGCATCTAAATCATTTTGCGAGATTGCGTCAACCAATTCATAAGTTTCCTCTATAGTTAAGGTGCGGAGAGTTTCAAAAGTTTGTTTTCTATCCCAAGGACAATTTTCACGAAGTTCATCCATGATAATTAACAATCTTTCAAAAGCCTTAAGTCGTGAATCCATTTCATTGCAAATTTATTGTAATATCTTTATTCGCTTTGTATAACTTTGTTAATTCATGCGAATTCTATTTGTAATTGGTTTACTTAGTTTGATTTCTACGTTCATGGCACAATCAACCAATGAACAAGGTTTCGAAGTTCGCCAAAAAGTAGGTTTTTTAGCGGCGCACAAAGGAGTAATGGCTCATTTACCCGAAGAACTAGCGAAAGCCATTGAAATTTCTTATTATCAGCACACCAGAGGTTCTAAAATATGGCATAAAGCATATCGCTATCCAACTGTTGGTGCCACGTTGTTTTTAGGTTCAGTAGGAAATAATCAAATTCTTGGCCGTTATTTAGGATTATATGGTTTTGCCGAATTACCGCTATTGAAAATTAAAAATTATGAACTCAATTGGAAATTAGGTTGTGGATTTGGCTTTACTAACAAAAGGTTCGATCCAATAACGAATCCAAAAGGGGTGGCAATCGGATCTCATGTGGATGCCATGATGTGCGTTGGATTGAAAAGTATTTATCGTTTCAATCAAAATGCTGTAACGTTAGGTCTCGATATAACACATTTTAGTAATGCGGCTTATCAGGTTCCTAATTTTGGAATCAATTTACCCTATCTTTCAATCGGTTATGGCCATAGGTTAGGGGATAAAAAGCAGATCATTGAAATTCATAAATACGATTATCCTATTAAAAAATGGCTTTATGGAGTAAATGGTATTTTTTCAATGAAACAAGTTATGCCGATAGGAGGGAGGAGGTATCCTGTTTATGCCATGGGAATTGCAGCTAGACGGTTTTTTAATCATAAAACGGGACTTGAATTGAGTCTAGATATTATTTCTAAACAAGCCATTTTAGCGTACGAACCTTTGGTGCCAAAAAACCAACTTCGAATGATTCAAATGGGTTTGTTTGCGGCTTATCTCGTTCCTTTG
>JBIIVA010000199.1:0-4352 GCA_044339705.1 Crocinitomicaceae bacterium | reverse complement strand
ATAGGCACGTTTACCATCAATTTGTTTTGCAGAAAAAATGGGAGGCGTTTGCATTTGAATTCCCAAGAAAGTTTTTCGAATGGTTTCAATAACATCATCTGTAATATGATCTGTTGGAAATACTTCATTGTATTCGGTTTCTAGATCGAAGGATGGAGTAGTTTTTCCAACTAAAAAAGTTCCGGAATAAGTTTTTGGAGCACCAGTTAAAGATTCAATTAATTTCGTATGTTTCCCAACGCAAATTACTAAAAGTCCGGTAGCAAGTGGGTCCAGTGTACCGGCATGACCAACTTTGATCTTTCTGACTCCTAATTTACGTTTGAGATTCCAACGGATTTTGTTGACGACGTCAAAAGACGTCCATCCATAGGGTTTGTCAACAAGAATGGTAGCTCCCTCCGTAAAATTCATTAAAAACTAAAATATATCAGAAGTATTATTCCGACTATGATTCGATACCAGCCCCAAATTTTAAAACCATACTTAGACAGAAAATCAATGAAAAACTTGATGGCAAAAGCTGCAACCACAAATGCCAAAACATTTCCAACCACAAATGCAGTAATATTTTCAGAACTTGACACAATCATTTGGTAACCTTTTTGCTCGATTCCCTCATAATTCCAATCTTTTAGAAAAACTGAATAACAAGTTACTGCTAACATTGTCGGTACAGCAAGGAAAAAACTAAATTCAGCTGACATTTTTCTTGTTAAACCTTGTTGCATACCACCAATAATGGAAACTGCTGCCCTACTCGTTCCGGGCATCATAGCTAGACATTGCCAAAATCCGATAGTCACCGCTTTTTGAATGGTAACATCTTCTTCCTCGTTGATTCTCGATTTCTTGAAAAGGCGATCAATAAATAGAAAGACAACTCCTCCAAAAATCAATACAATGGCGATTGGAATCGGTTTTTCTAATACGGCTTCAATTTTATCATCAAATAATTTTCCTAAAATAAGTGCCGGAATAACTGCGATGGCCAGTTTAATATAAAATTGATAGGATTTAAAATCAAAAAACTTCTTCCAAAACAAAGCAACTACAGCTAATATGGCACCAAATTGGATGGAAACCTGAAACATTTTAACGAATTCATCGGATTCGATTCCCATGATAGAACTCGCAAAAATCATATGAGCTGTTGATGAAATCGGTAAAAACTCCGTTAGCCCCTCAATCAAGGCCAAAATGATGGTTTCGAGAAAGGACATTTTGATTATTTAGATTTTTTCGTTGTAGTTGTCACCTCTTCCTTGGCGTTTTTTTCCGGCAACGCCGACTCACTTGAATTCTGCCTTTTCATAATTGAAAATAGAATTACTACATATCCTCCTACAATCAGCATGGGTGCAAGGGTAATTCGAATTGGACTAAAAAGTTCTTCTTCCTTGAATTCATTGAGGTTTTCCGCCCCTCCACCAATCATTAAAATATAACCTAGCACATTGATTACCATACCAATAAAAAGCCACTTATAATTTTTCGGATCAAACCCAAAATGTTCGATAGAATTCTTCATGATTTGTTTATTTTGAACAAAAATAGGAATTCCTAATACAAGTCATCCAATTTCATACGAAGATACTTGTTTAAAGCGAACCATGTTGATATTAAAGTCATAAAAATTCCAATTATTATCATGGATCCAACGAGCATGAAAAAAGTTGTTAGCGTGTAGCTAATTTCAAATGAAATCAAGACATTATTCCAAGCATAGAAAACAGTAAGTAATAGAGCTAAACCGATAATAGCGGAAACGACTCCTTGCAAAATCGCTTGCCAAAGAAATGGTTTTCGAATGTAGGAACCGGTAGCGCCAACAAGCTGCATCGTTTTGATTGTGAAACGCTTGGAATAAAGCGCCAAACGAATCGTATTGTTAATCATCGCAACAGCAATTATTATCAATAGCAGAGCAACAGAGAGAAACAGCAGAACAAACTGCTTGAATCCAAGATTAACGTTGTCAACTGTGGATTTATCGTAATTCACCTCATCAATTTCTTCTTTAAATCGACTGGTTAATTTCTTTTTAATTCCTTCCATCCCCTTTTTATTTGCAAATTCCTCTTTGGGATTAAAACAAATCGTTGGAGGAAGTGGGTTTTCACCACTAAAAATTGCAAGCATTTCTTGTTCGTTTTGATTCTCTCCACCAAATTCCTTAATCGCCCTTTCGGGGGATACAAAATAAACATCCCGAAATTCCTTCCACGATTTGAGTTGAAGTTCGACTTGTTTGATATCCGCATCGTTCATTTCCGACCTGAAGAAAATATCACCTTGAAGACTTTCCTTGGCCTGTTTCTGAACGCTCTGCAAACCAAAAACACCTCCTAGTACCAATCCAATCATAAAAAGAACCAATGAAATTCCAATCACAGTTGAAATATAACTGGTTCTCAACCCTTTTTTACCAATTTCCTCTGCATTTTCTGACATGAAACGAAATTAAATCAAACATAAGAATCACAATGAAAGATTTTTGGAAGTATTTAACCAAAGAATGTGGATTGCAATCCAAATCGGATAAAAAATAAAATTGATAAATCAATGGTAAACAAATCTAAAAACTGCAAGTGCTATTTACGATAAATTAGGAGTAGAATTGAGAGAGATTATCTCAGACAAAATGAAAGCACAGCATCCGTAAACTCATCAGGAGTTTCCGCATGAACCCAATGTCCTGCATTTTCTAGTGTAACCAATTGTGAATCAGGGAAAAGATTTTCAATCGCATCCATGTCAGAATTTATAATATAATCAGATAAGGCTCCACGAATAAATAAAGTTGGAACTAATACCTCTTTTTGAGGAAGTTCACTTAATATTTCCGGCATTTCACGCTGTAGTACTTCAAAATTAACACGCCAAGCTAATTTACCCTTGTCCTGCCAATATAAATTTTTCAATAAAAACTGAACAACACCTTTCGATTCAATAAAAGAAGATAAGATTTTTTCTGCTTCACTGCGTGCTGAAAGTTTACTCAAGTCAATGCTATCAAAAGCTTTTAAAATATGTTGATGATGCAAGGGATATTTCTTAATTCCCATATCAACAATAATAAGTTTTTCTAGATAATCGGAATGTGTTTGAGCGAAATGCATTGCCACTTTACCACCCATGGAATGACCAAGTAAAATAATATCCGATAGATCCAATTTTTGGAATAATTCATATAAATCATCGACCATCAAACGATAAGAAAATTCTTCTGACCAGGAAGAGTGACCGTGATTTCTTAAATCAACCAGAAGTACGCGATAATATTCGCTGAATTTTTTGGCGTGAGTTTGCCAATTATCCGAAAAACCAAATAATCCATGTAAAATTACAAGAGGTTTCCCCGTTCCCAGCTCACGATAATAAAGTTCCACTTTACTCGCTTATGAATGAGGATAGGATACCAATTAAATTTGGTAATTCAATGGAAGGTTCCGACATATTTGACATGTTTATGGCTGATTTCGAAGATGAACCAGATGTAGATGAATGAATTTCAGAACATCCGATTGGAAATACTTTGAATTGATTTTTATTCATTTCCTCTAGTTTCTCAACGATTCGAGATTGTGATATAAGTTTATTATCGAAATGAATTTTTACGATTTGTTTTTTTTCACCTTCCTGGTAATCGATTTCAACTCTTGAAACAGCATTTGTTTCGATCATTTCTCTTCGAATGGCTCCACCACAACCCATTTTACAAACCATACCTTCTACCTCAGCAACCAAAATCTGGTTGGGAATGACTTTTTTTAGCTTTGTTGTTTGCGTCAATTCCTGACGTTTATTACTTGATGAACAAGAAAATGCAAAACAAAGAATAACAATAATATAGGGTATTAATCTCATTTCTAAAAGTTTCAACAAATTTAATTCGAATGACTCAATTTCGAAAAAATAAATCACAAGTTAATTTAAAACAGCCTAATTTAGATTTGGTTTACAGAACTAAAGAATTTTGATTTCGATGAAAATAATACTATTTTTGAAAAAAATATCGCAATGAAGAAGTCCATTTTTGGTTTATTATCCCTAATTCTTATTCTAGTTTCATGCAGCAAATATAGTGATGGGCCATCTTTTTCGCTTCTTTCAAAAAAGAATCGTCTGTGCAGTGACTGGGTGCTTCTGACGCAATTGAGAAATGATGAAGATGTAACTGACCAATCAGTTACTACAAAGATGTCAATTGATAAAGACGGAACATATTCCATTTCATCTACTTACGATGCGCTTGGACAAATTCAGGGTGACTATTCCAATGGAAATTGGGCTTTTGGAGATTCGAAAGATGTTCTTTACTTTTATGAGAGTGTAAACAATCAGATTGA
>JBIIVA010000089.1:0-9908 GCA_044339705.1 Crocinitomicaceae bacterium | reverse complement strand
TTACCTACGTTTTCGTTCAGGATTAAACGAAGCGTTCATCAACCTCCATTACATAACCACAGTTATTGCAGGTTCTCATTTCTTCGGAACTGTAGAATTCTCTAAATCGAGAAATAAAATCATGCTCGATATTTTCTAACGGAAATTTATACTCCTTTAACTTGTGATTACATTTATCACAAAACCACATCAAACCATCAGTTAGATTAGTTCCTTTACGAACGCGCTCTATAACCAAACCAACCGTATTTGCACCACGAATTGGTGAATGTGGAATGTTTCCAGGTAACAAAAAAATGTCGCCTTCCTTGATATGAATGTCTTTTGCTTTTCCTTCATCTTGAATTCTCACCGTAATGTCGCCTTCGATTTGATAAAACAACTCTTCACTTTCATTGTAATGATAATCTTTTCGAGCATTTGGCCCACCAACAATCATCACTATAAAATCTCCAGCCTCAACATACAAATTTTTATTACTGACAGGAGGTTTCAATAAAATTCGGTTTTCATCAATCCAAGCTTTGAGATTAAAAGGAGCCAACATACATTTAAATTTTTAATAAAGGTAAAAGAAAATTTTTGATCGGTATTTTGTAATTCGAATTTAGAATCAATTTAGGCAAATCAGTCTAATCCATCGCATTTAATATCTCTAAAAGCAGATCTATTTCTCCCCTTTCATTGAAACTATGAAAACATAAACGAATACGTTCTTCACCGAGGGGAACAGTGGGAGAGAAAATTGGTTTCGTGTAGATCCCTTGGTCAATCAACCTTTCCGCAACTTCAATCACTGATTTTTTTGAAGGGTACTGAAAAACCTGAATCGGAGAGTTCATTTCTGACCTCGTTTTTACATTCAAACGATCGCGAAAATACTTCAAGTTATCATGCAGCATAATTTGTCGTTCTCGAATGTCATTTCGTTGGATTTGATATTTGATTATCTGATAATCTGATAGAGGCAAAGCAGTTGTGTAAATAAACGGTCGAGCGAAGTTGACTAAATATGAAATCAATTCACTCGAACCAAGAACCGCTGCGCCATGAAATCCAAAAGCTTTTCCGAAAGTAACTATTCGAGCAAATACATCATCTATGATCTCTCTTCCATGTATTATTCCTCTACCTTGCCAACCAAAAACACCCACAGCATGGGCTTCGTCAACAATGAGGTAAGCGCCTTTACTTTTTATGATCTCAATGATTTTCTTCAATGGAGCCATGTCACCATCCATCGAATAAAGACTTTCAACTACGATGTATATCGTTCCTGAAACTTTAGCGATTTTATTCTCTAGGTCAAAGGTGTCATTGTGTTTGAACGAAATTGCTTTGGCATGTGATAATCGAATTCCATCGCGGATACTGGCATGAACTAGTTCATCATACAATATAAAGTCACCTCGTTGAGGAACAGAGGACATGATACCGAGATTTGCAGTATACCCACTATTGAAAATCAAAGCACTTTCTGAATCAAAAAAATGAGATAAGCCTCGTTCAGCCTCGATGGCTTCATTGGAATTACCAGAGAGTAACCTAGAGCCCGTAGAACCAGATGAGTTGAAACCGTCTGAATTTCTAATCTTCGCTAAACCTAAATAGTCATTTGAAAAAAAATCAACAGATCCAAAAGGAAGGGTGAGTTTTCTGTAACTATCTTCTTGTTTTCTTGCATCTAATCTTGAACGCAAAAACTCGTTCATTATGCTTGCGAATCAACCGTTTTTATTTTTCTTGGCTCAAATCCAATTTCGATTGCCTTTGCTCTTGCCGTTTCCAATTCCTGAGCACGAAAAGCTTCATTTCGTTTACGTTCCTCAATTTTTGTATCTGGAAAAGAAACCGGTTGATCTGCATCTTTAAAAGGTTCCTTGGCAATTAATCCAAGAATCTCAAACATTTCCTTATCCTCATTATAATCAGGATTGGGAGTTGTAAGCAATTTGTCTCCTGCAAAAATAGATCCTGCACCGGCAAGAAAACATAAGGCCTGCGCTTCCATATTCATTTTAGTTCTACCTGCAGATAATCTTACAATTGCTTGCGGAAAAAGTATTCTAGTTGTTGCAACCATGCGAATCATTTCCCATTGCTCAATTGGCTTTTGATCTTCTAGTGGAGTTCCCTCAACAGCCACCAACGCATTAATTGGAATTGATTCAGGTGGATTCTCCATTTTCATATAACTCATCAACAATCCAACGCGATCTTCAATCGCTTCTCCCATGCCAATAATTCCTCCCGAGCAAACTGTAATACCAGCTTTGCGAGCGTTTTCAATGGTATTCAATCGATCCTCGTAATCGCGAGTTGAAATAACATCTCCATAAAAATCAGGCGAAGTATCTAAATTGTGATTATATGCAAATAGTCCAGCATTTTTTAGTCGGACAGCTTGTTCTTCATTCAACATTCCAAGCGTACAACAAACCTCCATTCCAAGATTATTAACTTCTTGAACCATTTCTACGACATTATCAAAATCACGATTGTCTCTAACCTCTCGCCAAGCAGCACCCATGCACAAACGTGATGACCCATTTGCTTTAGCGTTTTTTGCTTGTTCAACAACAGATTCAACCGTCATTAATTTGTGAGCATCCACATCAGTATGATAACGCGCTGCTTGCGGACAATATCCACAATCTTCAGGACAACCACCGGTTTTAATGCTGAGAAGTGAAGACATTTGAACCTCTCTTGGATTGTGAAATTGCCTGTGAATGGACGCAGCCTCAAACACTAACTCCAAAATCGGTTTGTTATACAACTCCAAAAGTTGTTCTTTCGTTTGATAAGTTGGATTTACTTTCATACTACAAATATAAGAAGAGTTCTAATTTAATTAGGAATTGGCATTTGGCAGGGTTTAACTTGGAGTTACAAATTGCTAACATATAGCTCAGAACTAACTGTTCGTAATTATTTGTTATACCATTCGCAATTAAACTTTATTTCGAACGTAATATCAAACAAGCAGCATAAGCTTTAATCGCTTTCCGTTCACCAAATGAATCTACTTTTTCGTGCGTGGTAGCTTTAATTGAAACGGAATCGATTTCTACTTCAAGAATTCGTGCAATTATTTCTTGCATTTCGGGAATATGAGGATTCAATTTTGGTTTTTCTAGAATTACCGTGGAGTCAATATTGATTACTTTGTATCCCTTCTTATGAATTAATTTCACGACCTCAGTAAGAAGGATTTTTGAATCAATCCCCTTAAATTGAGGATCTGTATCTGAAAAATGATAACCGATATCTCGTAAATTAGCAGCACCGAGCAAGGCATCACAAATAGCATGAAGAAGTACATCTGCATCGGAATGTCCAACTGCACCTAAATCAGATTCGATTTCTTTTCCGCCAATAAACAAAGGATAATTATCCGCTAATTGATGAACATCAACTCCGTATCCAATCCTCAATCCTGTCATTAATTACTTGATTTTTCTTCTTTGGCAACTGATTGACCAAGCGTTAATCTCAGCGTGAAACGCAGGGTGTTCGCTAGGGGGCTTTGTCTACCACTTAACGACGCTAAATAAGAAAAATCAATGGCGAACATATTGTATTTCAAGGTCGCCCCTAGATTAAAGAATTTACGATTTCCTTTGTTTTCATTTTCGTAAAAAACTCCGGAGCGAACTGCAAACACGTTGTTGTACCACCACTCAACACCAGCAGCGATGTTTATTTCAGTAAGTTCTTCTTTAAATCTTGTTCCTTTTACGCTTTGACCTGTATTATCTGAATAATCTCCATTTTCATTTTGGACAGGGACTCCCGGAGCATCATAAAATGATTGAAGCATGCCAGCAATTACACCAACATCACCTGACTTTCCAAGCATCACGCCGTTAGGCAATGAAGAATAACCAAAAGTTGCATTTGTAATGGCTGGAGTTGGAACCAATAATTTTTGTAAATCGATTGCAAATGTCACGTGATTGTAATTGTCAAACTCAGCTTTAAAAGAGTTTCCTATTTTTAAATTCATTGGAATAAAATCACGTTTTGCTAATTCGGAATAGGCTACTTTATTCCCTATGTTGTTAATTGTAGTTGCAAAAGTATAAGCTCCCTTTATTTTTCCTATCTTGGCTCGATCGTTGAAATAAGTAAAAGACAGATCGGCTGCACCGACAATACCAGGTTTTGTATTAACACCTCCAACAGTTAAACCACCTGTTAAATTCGAGTAAGCAAACTTTCCATTAACGCCAATACTTAATTTGTCTGCAAGCCTAAATGCGTATGCACCTGTAATCTCATATTCGCTCGGTTTATCCTCGCGCAACACGTTGCCTGAGGCATCTGTAAAAGTTATTTCTCCAAGACTAAAAAATCGCAGAGAACCACCTATTGAATGCGTTTTATTGATTTTGTAATATCCAGCCAAATAAGACAAATGAATGTCATTGGTTAACTGTCGGAGCCAAGGTGTGTAGGATAAACTAATTTCAGACTTTTCTTTTGCGAAACTAATTCCCGATGTATTCCAATAAACGGAGGTCGAAGAAGGACTTAGAGCTGTTCCGGCATCCCCCATTCCTCCTGCTCTCGAGTCTGGCGTTATTGACATAAAAGGTAAGGCCGTTGTAATTGTATTTAATTGAAGGTCGTTTTGAGTAGCACCTGATCCACCTGTTGGCTGGGCAAATGATAGTAGGGAAACTAGAACTCCGGGAATAAGTAGGATTATTTTTTTCATTCAGTGAAAATTCTTTTTCAGATTGTAAATATACGTAAAACAGTAAGTTTTATTGTAAGGATTACCTCAAAATAACTAATTTTTCCGTTTTCTCAGCCGTTTCGCCAAGCTCATTTTTTATTTTCAGACGATAAACATAAACCCCTTTTGCCAAAAGATCACCGAATTCATCTAAACCATCCCAATCAATGCCATCCACACGAAAACCTTTTGTTTCAATCGTTTTGTTAATGGTTTTGACTAGTTTTCCGGATACCGTGTATACTTGTATTTGAGCATCTAGAAAACTACAGGATTGATTATGTTCAAACATAAACTCTGTTTGAGTTGAAAATGGGTTGGGGTAATTATAAACTCTATCAAGTTGCGGTGCCTTTTTTTCTTGAACAACGAACTCGATCGATGTGGATGTTGAATTGTTGTTAACATCCCAAGCTTTTATTTCTAGAGAATGTTTTCCTGCAGAAATAATCGGTAATTGATAACGGATTTCTCCCGATTGGTAGGAATTGAGATCTGAGGAATAATATTCGTTTAAAACAATGGGGCTGGATGAATTTCCATCTAAAATAGCCGTTATATCATGCCCGATTCCATTTCCAACTGTATTGATTCCGTTTTCGTCAAATAATTTCACCAATAAAACAGGAGTTTCATCAGTAATACTGCCATTTACAAAGTCAAAATCATTCATGAAAACTTCAATAAGTGGACCTTGATTATCATTTAGTCCGTTTGGATTTATGCCGCCAATTCTAAAATTGGTATCAAATCCATAAGCATCCGATGAAGAACTGTAAGCGTAATAACTTATTTTTCCATAATCAACATTCAGCGCAATGTCTTTTGGAACAACAAATGAAAAATCAAAATAACCATTTGAAATAGATGATTTTCCTTTGTAAACAATATTTCTTTGCAAATCATATTCAATTTCGGGAGATGAAGGATCTTGGCCCAATGTCTTAAATTTTTTAACCTTATCAAAAATAGTTGGAATTAAAACGCCATTATAATTTGTAAGCGGGTTTCCATTATGATCGGCAACATGGCCTTTAATTCGAACAGTACCAAGTGCATTCAGGGTATCTATTTCAACTTGTGGATTTTTACCATTGATACTATCAGTAACAATTTTTAATCTTGGTAAAGCTATTTTTAAGGCAGGATCTCCAATAAGTGTAAAACTTCGCTTATTATCACTTGTTCCTGAAGAATTTTTCGTTCTTCTTACGATTTCTCCAAATGTTAAAGGAGTTCCATCTGGTTCTCTATCAAATACATGCTGATAAAAAGCTTGTCCAGTAGAACTATTGACACCAAAAAAAACCGCTCTTGTTGTTGTCATCAAAGCCACTGAACCTCCATTTGGATTTAGTGCTGCCCACTCACCTGCTGAAACCCGAGATGGATCGTCGTACTTGGTAAATTCACAGGTCGCGGAAACAAATAAATTCAAACGATTGATATTTGTCCACTCGTTAATTTGTGGTATTGTTACAACTCGTTCCTCGGCCAAGCCTACCTCTCCACCGTGACCCACATAGTTCACAATCAATTGTCCTCTTTGAACACGATCCGTAATAGCATTATAAACATCCGGATAACGTTGTCCTCCAGCTGTCGTTTCTTGTTGATAAGCATCTAGATAAATCTTATCACAATTCATTTCTCTATGATTTTGTTTAACCCCGGATGATTGAGGCTCAGTATCAACATTTATGAAATACCCTGATTCTTCATCATCTGCAATTTGAACATACTTCAACCTCCAGTCTCCAAAAGTGGAATTCTGGTTGTCTTCAAGGCAACAAGAAAGATTTGAGTTAGAAAACAGGTTAGAACCATTTTTCATATAATGTTCAATTTTATCAACCTGTTGTTTGGCTTGGGTTGCATTGCTGGCAAGAATACGCCCAATACCAATATCCAGCAAGTCTGCAGCCGAAATAGCTTCATTATCATCAAGCATACCGTAAAAATCATCGGTTACCATAGCAGAAATGTGATTCTCACTGTTCTCGACTTGATAGGTAAGCACGAAATTATTGTTATTCGGTAGGCGATTTTTAGGATCATAGGTTCCATCGCCAAAAAGAAGTAAATATTTCGGGCGGCTAGTAGGATTTAAAGCTCCTCGATCGTAGAACATTTTGGCAAACATCCGAATTGCGCAAGCATCTGGGGCTCCTGAACTAAACTCATTGTATACTTGTTCAGGCTGAACTACATGAACGGAAAGCCCTTCATTTCGATGTAAATCTGCCAATCGATTGGCTTGAGACAAAAATTCAGGAGGGGAAACAATCAGAAAATCAGCTTGCTCTAACCCGTGAAGATTTTGATTATTAACAACTCCAACTTTTGTCGGTAAAAAAAATGAACTTCCATTTGAAGCAACAAATTCCTTGTAAATGTATTCCGTTTTGAAGGTATATGTTGAACTAGTCAAAGTTCCCGGAATTAATTTTGGATTGTGTCTGTCAGAAACATCCCAAACAAAACCATTAAAGGGGAAATTAGAAATAGAATAGCTTGCAATTTGTCCAGGTTGGCTATTGGTTAGGTTACGAAAACCAAATTGAGTTCCATAAAAAACGAGTTTTCTTCTAGCATTTAAAACGATTCTGTCCAGATAAGTCAAAACGCTCGGACTATTTCTTGTAATACTTATTTTTAGTGGAATGCTTGAAGGCGGACTCGAAAGCGAAAAAGATTTAGCGGAACGAGCATAGTCAACACTTGTAGATGGTAAGGGATTATCTAACAGAACTTGTCCATTGACACTGTATTTTTGGGACGTCCCGCTCGATGTAGCGGCATTTGTTGCCAAAAACGTTTTAAACCGAATAGCACTCGTATCACTATTTGGAATCGAAAAATTAAAAATTCTTTCAAGTTCTATATCAAATAATTCACCATACCAACGCTGTCCTCCTCCGACCAAATTAATGAGGTCATTTTCGTAACAATCGAAAAAATCATACGTTGAAATATTTACGGTTGGATTATCCGGAATGTCAGTTACGGTTTGAATTCTTAGTGGAGCTTCGCTTGAATTAATGTTAATGAAGTAATAGGAGTTCTCTGAATAAGGATTAGTTTTTCTATCAAATTCTGCGGTTCCCTGTGGATCCCATCTATGTGGACCCCTACCGTAAAAAAGTATATAATCACCGTCGTCAAAACTTCCATCGCTTTCTCCTTGAATGAAAATGGAATTTTTTACTAAATCATCAGTACGAGGGATGGAATTTAATTCAGGTAGAACACCTTCTCCGTTACCATATAGATTAACATGGGCAGGATTTAGATTAGTTGTATTTATACCGCAAGATTCGAGGAAATTCTTGTCGATTTTGTAAATTCCATCCTTCTGAATTGCAATCTTATACCAAGAACCTGAACCATCTCTTAAAACCGAATTAGCCACAAAGTCCTTTTGAATAGAATTTGTGACTGTCTCGCTTAAATTAAAATCAATTTTTTTCAATCGCTCCAACTGCCCATTTCGAATGCGATAAGGACAAATCGCAACTACAAAGAAAAATTGACCGGAGGCACTTACAACTTTATGCTCAATTTTTGCATTTTCTTCAATAACAACTCCTAATTCATTCAAAAATTCTATGTCAGTTTTGGGTGCTAATTCATAAAACTGATTTGTGATTTTGGAGAAGTAATTGCCTTTCTTCAATGGTTGTTTATGATAAAAAACGGGAACCCCATTGTCATTATATTGACCTTTTAAAATGGGCATTTCAAGCATTTTACCATTAAAATCTACCCTTGACGACTGAGTCCAGTCCAAAGAATATGAAAACTCTTGCGAAAAGAAAATGAAAGGTATAAAAATGAAAATAAAAGTCGAAAAGTTCCTGCGCATGCGATTAATCTATTTCACGAAAAAACGAATTAAATTTTAATTTATTGAATAAAAATGCGATATTTGTAACCTTTAAAACCAAAATTACGTTAAGATTGTTCGTGCTAAATTCGATGTTTGTGAGAACATACTCTAAAATTTTATTTACTGCACTGATGTTCTCGGTCAGTATTATGGGCTATTTAAGAGCCCAAGACCCAACATTTACGCAATTCTATTCGAATCCTGTTTACTTGAATCCAGCTCTTGCAGGATCAAGCGGCTGTCCGAGAATTGGCTTGAACTATCGGAATGAATGGCCTCAATTAACAGGAAATTATGTCACCTACTGCGCATCATTTGATACGTATGCGAAAAGTATTTCTGGTGGAGTTGGGATACTCGCCATGCACGATCAGCAGGGCCAAGGAACCATTCAAACGACTATGTTAGGAGGGGTATATTCGTATAATTTAAAAGTGAATCGCAAATTTTCACTAATGTTTGGTGCTCGTGCTGCCTATTTTCAGAAATTTCTAGACTGGGATAAATTGACTTTTGGTGATATGATCGATCCAAGAAGAGGATTTATTTATCAAACAGGTGATGTTCCTCGTGGAAACGGCCGAAGAGGTTTCTTTGATGCTTCTGCAGGATTAGTTGGTTTTGGAAAGAATTTTTATTTTGGCGCAGCTGTTCATCATTTAAATCGCCCGGATGAATCATTGATTTTGGGACAATCAAGGTTGCCCATGCGTTTTACGGGACATGCCGGAGCTGACATCAAAATTGGAAATAAAGGCCGTTATGCGAGCACGACGAGCATCATGCCCAATATCATTTATCAATATCAAAATGGTTTCCAAGAATTAAATATTGGAACCTATCTTAAATACGGTAATATCACTGTTGGAGCTTGGTATCGAAACCGAGATGCTTTTATTCTTTGTTTTGGAATTTCTACCGAACGATTCAAAGTTGGTTACAGTTATGACTTAACTGTTTCTAAACTCGGCAATGGAGTTTCAGGCGGTTCTCATGAAGTATCCATGGGGATCAATTTGAAGTGTAAAAAGAAACCGAAAAACTTCAGGAAAATTTCGTGTCCTTCTTTCTAAATTGTAACCTTTTATGAAAAATAAAGTTAACTTAAGACATAAATTTCGTAAAGTCATGAAAATAAGAGCTTTTAAAAACGCATTTTTAATGCTGGCCGGAATAGCGATAGTCGTATCCTGTGCAAAGGATCGTTCCACCGCAACAGGTTGGAATTACAACGACTATCAAAATGGTGGTTTCGAGAAATTCGACGCCAAGGAG
>JBIIVA010000210.1:0-3893 GCA_044339705.1 Crocinitomicaceae bacterium | reverse complement strand
GAAGGAGTTGTTGCTGCAAATGAATTCCGTTACAACCCGGATTTAAAAGTTGGAGATACAGTTGATGTTTATGTTGAATGTCGTGAAGACAAAACAGGACAATTAATTGTTTCTCACAGAACAGCACGTATGCACAGTGCTTGGATTCGTGTGAATGACGTATTGCGTTCAGGTGAAATCATCACAGGTTACGTAAAATGCAGAACGAAAGGTGGTTTAATTGTTGATGTTTTCGGAATCGAAGCATTCTTACCTGGTTCTCAAATCGACGTGAAGCCAATTCGTGATTACGATGTTTACGTTGGTAAAAACATGGAATTCAAAGTAGTTAAAATCAATGAAGAATTTAGAAACGTAGTCGTTTCTCACAAAGCATTGATCGAAGCAGAATTAGAAGAACAAAAGAAACAAATTATCTCTGGATTAGAGAAAGGACAAGTATTAGAAGGTATCGTGAAAAACGTAACTTCTTACGGTGTGTTTATCGATCTTGGAGGTGTAGATGGTTTGATTCACATTACAGATCTTTCTTGGGGTCGCGTTACGCATCCTGAAGAAATGTTAGAGCTTGATCAAAAAATCAACGTGGTTATTCTTGACTTCGATGATGACAAAAAACGAATCGCTCTAGGTTTAAAACAATTACAACCACATCCATGGGATTCTCTAGATGCTAACCTACAAGTTGGTGATAAAGTATCAGGAAAAGTTGTTGTTATGGCTGATTATGGCGCATTCATTGAAATCGCTCCAGGCGTTGAAGGGTTGATCCACGTTTCAGAAATGAGCTGGTCACAACATTTGCGTTCTGCTCAAGACTTCATGAACATCGGTGATACAGTTGAAGCTGTTATCTTGACATTAGATCGTGAAGAAAGAAAAATGTCTTTAGGTATCAAGCAATTAATGCCAGATCCATGGAATGATATCGAAGTAAAATACTCAGTTGGCTCTAAGCACAAAGCAAAAGTTCGTAACTTCACTAACTTCGGTGTATTCGTTGAATTAGAAGAAGGAGTTGATGGATTGATTCACATCTCTGATCTTTCTTGGCAAAAGAAAATCAAGCACCCATCTGAATTCTGCAAAGTAGGTGACGAAATGGAAGTTCTTGTATTGGAAATCGACCGCGATAACCGAAGAATTTCATTAGGTCATAAACAATTGGAAGAAAATCCATGGGATGTATTTGAATCTACATTTGCTGAAGGGTCAGTTCATAGTGGGACAATCATCGATATGAAAGACAAATCAGGTATCGTTTCTCTGCCTTACGGTGTAGAAGGAATTTGTCCTTCCAAGCACTTGAAAAAAGCGGACGGCAGCAATGCGAAAGTGGAAGAAGTTCTTGATTTCAAAGTAATAGAATTCAATAAAGATGCGAAGAAGATTGTTGTTTCTCACACTCGTACATTTGAAGAAGGTGAAGATAAGCCGGCTGCTACCAAAGGTGGTAAGAAGTCTGCAGGTTCAGCAACTGACCAAGCTGTGAAAGCAATCAATCAAAGTTCTGAAAAATCAACGTTAGGAGATTTAGATGCGCTTTCAGCATTGAAAGAAAAAATGGAAAAAGGAGAATAATTCCGATTTTCTAAAATATAAGAAGAGGTTGTCAGTTTTGGCAGCCTCTTTTTTTATTGATACTAGCATTGCTCCAGTCCTGAAAGGACGAGATTGAGAAAATAGTTAGCTCTTATTAAATGAAAACATCAAAAATAAATAAGTTCAATTCGTTCATAATGTGTTGAAAAAGTCTCACCTCCCAATCAACTATAAAAAGACTCCCTTGCATAAAATAACTAAATTTGCACATAACTAACAATGACAAACGAAGAACTTAAAGGAATTGTTAAGGATATTTTTGCTGCCTACTTGGAGCAGAACGGTCACCGAAAAACACCGGAGCGCTTTGCTATACTCGCTGAAATTTACGATTACGAAGGTCATTTTGATATTGAGTCACTTTACATCAAAATGAAAAATCACAATTACCGTGTTTCACGAGCAACATTGTATAATACGATAGACTTACTTTTAGCTTGTAACTTGGTGCGGAAACATCAATTTGGTAAAAACATTGCGCAGTTCGAAAAATCGCACGGATCAAAGCAACATGATCATGTAATTTGCACCGATACAGGTGAGGTATTTGAATTCTGCGATCCACGCATCCAGCAAATCAAGCAAACTATTGAAGAACTTTTTGGAGTCCAGGTACAGCACCACTCCCTTTACTTTTATGGCGTCAAATCTAATTCAAAATCGCAATGAGTTTTAGTTTAAATCAACACAACGTGGAGCAATTGCTCGTTTTGGAATTGTCTGGAAAAATTCTTTCTGATGGAGATTTAGAAACTGCCAAAGCTTCACTAGATCAAATCACAAACTGGAAAATCATAATGGATTTAAGCAACTTAACTCATTCCAATTCAAGTGGTATCGCTTTTATGGTCAAGACATTAACACGTTCACGAATCAATAATGGAGATGTGGCGATGGTGAAACCAAATGCGCAACTTGCCAAGTTATTCGAAATCACAAAAATGCACGAAGTTTTCAGTATTTATAATTCGCTGGAAGAAGCAAAAAACCATTTCAATAAATAGAATTCTCATACGTTATAATCACGAGTAAACTCAAAAAAATAAATGAAGGTAGATGTATTGTTAGGCCTGCAATGGGGCGACGAAGGAAAAGGGAAAATTGTAGACGTCCTAACACCTGAATACGATATTATTGCACGTTTCCAAGGTGGTCCGAATGCAGGACACACACTTGAATTCGAAGGAATTAAACACGTTTTACATACCATCCCATCAGGAATATTCCATGCAAATGTTATTAACCTGGTTGGAAATGGTGTGGTAATTGATCCCGTAATTTTTAAATCAGAATTGGACAAACTGGCTCCATTCAACATTGATTTTTCGAGTAGATTGTATATTTCCAAAAAAGCACATCTGATTTTACCTACCCATCGCTTATTGGACGCAGCTTCAGAAAATGCAAAGGGGAAGAACAAAATTGGTTCCACCTTGAAAGGAATAGGGCCAACGTATATGGATAAAACCGGACGAAATGGCCTGCGTGTTGGAGATATTTTCTCTCCAAACTTCAAAGAGAAATACGACACACTCGTTGAAAAGCACATTGGAATGCTTAAGCATTACGAAGGTTTTGAGTACGATGTTAAAGCGCATGAAGCTGCATGGATGGAAGGAATAGAAGTTCTTCGAAGTTTGCACGCCGTTGACAGTGAACATTTCTTAAACAAAGCTTTACTTGAAGGGAAAAAAGTCTTGGCTGAAGGTGCGCAAGGAACCATGTTGGATATAGATTTCGGAACGTATCCTTTTGTCACTTCTTCAAATACAGTTACAGCAGGAACATGCACTGGATTGGGAATAGCTCCTACTCGAATCGGAAAAGTTATTGGTATTTTCAAAGCTTACTGTACACGCGTTGGAAGTGGCCCCTTCCCTACCGAATTAGATGATGAAGTTGGTGAGGTAATTCGAAAAGAAGGTCGTGAATTTGGTGCAACAACGGGTAGACCAAGACGTTGCGGTTGGATTGATTTGGTGCAAATGCGCTATGCTATTATGATAAACGGTGTTACTGAACTTTCGATGATGAAAGCTGATGTATTAAGTATTTTTGATAAAATTTATGCATGCACCCACTACCTTGTTGACGGCGAAAAAGTTACTGATTTCCCTTTTGATGTCAATGATTTGAATTTTACTCCTGTTTATGAGGAAATACCAGGTTGGAACTGTGATTTAACTCAATTGGATGACTATTCTGTCGCTCCGAATGAACTTAAAAAGTATGTTTCGTATTTAGAGGAACAACTTCAAGTTCCAATTCGAGTTGTTTCGGTTGGACCGGAT
>JBIIVA010000048.1:0-14552 GCA_044339705.1 Crocinitomicaceae bacterium | reverse complement strand
GCCGGATTGGCTACTACGATAGCCAACAATGCAGTGACGAGCGCTAAAATTCTAGATGGAACAATCGCGGCGTCAGACTTGTCCGCCATGTCGGCCACTTCAGGGCAGGTATTGAAATACAATGGTACCGCCTGGGCACCGGCTGCCGATAACAATGCTGGAGGTACAGTAACAAGTGTTTCGGGTACTTCTCCCATAAGTGTTACCAATGGAACAACAACACCTGCTATTTCACTAGGCACAGTGCCCGTTGCCAATGGCGGTACCGGAGCAACTACACTCACTGCGAATGGCGTACTCATCGGTAATGGCACAAGCGCTATAACTGCCGTTTCTCCGGGAACATCAGGAAATGTATTGGTTTCTAACGGAACTACTTGGAGTAGTGGAAGTGGCAGCGGAAGTTTTATCCAAAACCAAACAGCTGCCGACCAAACCGCAGGGTTCAGAATTAACGGTAATGGAATTTTTAATGGGGGAAGTGTAAGTATTGGCACTACTACTATCCCCAAAGGGAGCATCGGTGCTGCAAAGTTAGTTGTTGAAGGCACCAATGCCAGTCCCAATGGACCGCATGTGCAATACACCACAAGTACAGATAACTACCCGGTTTTTCAGCAGTTAAACTATGCCCATGGCTACACTTTCCTGAATTTCGACTCTTATTGGGATGGTGCTTGGAAAAGTTCTTCCAATTCTGCTGTGAATGGTAATACAGGTAATTTCTCCATATCTCAACAGGGCAATGGCTTGAGGTTCGACTATGCGAATGTAAATACACAAGGTGCCGCAATAACATGGAATTCAGGAATGATTTTAAATAATACTAACGGAAATGTAGGTATTGGAACAGAATCACCATCAAATAGATTACATGTTTTAGCAAATAGTTATAATCCTTTCACAAATGCATCATCCACACTATTTGTTGAGGGCGGGTATGGCGGCGGAATATTAATGCACGATGGTGCTAAGTTTGGAGGAATGTATTTGATTAACAGCGGTGCCGATATGAGATTTAATATGAAATCTTCTGCAGGAGCTAATGTGGATGTTATGACTCTTAATGAAGGTGGCAATGTAGGTATCGGAACAACTTCGCCGGCTTCAAAACTGGATGTTGTGGGAACTGCACAAGCGGATTATCTGGCATTAGACCCTCAGGATGGCACGAATGAAGGCGGTGAATTGCAACTTAAAGGAGCAGGAAGTTTTGGGGATTTGCAGCTTGACAATTATCAGGGAAATGCAAGGATATTTAACCTGGGAGCATCGAATTACTTTGAAATTTTGGGAGGTGCCTCCGGTCCTGCGCTTCGAGTCCAAAATGGTGGAGCCTTCGTGAATGGAAATATGGGTATTGGCGTTTCCTCACCCTCCTATAAGTTAGATGTTTCAGACCGTATACTGCTCCGTTCGGGAAGCGGTAGTGCTGGGGCATGGTTCATGAACTCTAACAATTCTGCGCTTTTAGGTTTTTTAGGTACCGTAGACGATAACACGTTTGGGTTCTATGGAAATGGCTTTAATAATTGGGCGTTTAATATTAATCGAAGTTCAGGCAACGTAGGAATCGGTACAACTTCACCGCAGGCAAGACTGCACGTAGCAGGCGGGACAAAAATTGGAAATGGTTCTGTGTTTCAAAACATGCAAGGTGGACAAGTAACGGTTGGTGCTGGAACCAATGGTGTAAAGGACGTTACCCTTACATTCCCAAATGCCTTTGCCAATACACCACGTGTAATTGCTACCTGTCAAACGGAGACAGGTCAAACATGGGGTGATAACTTTTCGGTTACAGTTAGATCAGTAAGTACCACATCCTGCGTGCTTATGATACGTAGAACAGATAATAGCACTGGTAGCTGGGGTCAAAACTTATTATGTAATTGGATGGCTTTTGACTTATAGCTTGTAGAATTAAGAATGTAGAATTAAGAATTGAGAATTGAGAATTAAGAATTAAGAATTACGAATTGAGAATTGAGAATTAAGAATTGAGAATTGAGAATTGAGAATTGCGAATTGAGAATTGCGAATTACGAATTGAGAATTGAGAATTACGAATTGAGAATTACGAATTTAGAATTGAGAATTACGAATGTAGAATTACGAATTAAGAATGTAGAATTAAGAATTATCAATTAACTCCAAATGACCATTAAAAACAATTAAACTGCTATGAAAAAAAACAGAAAATTGGAATATGACTTAAAAAACTACCTGAGGCTTATTCTCATGATATTTCTGTATATTCATGGTTTTCAGATTGGATATGCCCAACAAAATGTACTAATTACTGACAATAACGTAACAAATCCCGATGCATCCAGTTTATTAGATTTAAATTCAACAACAAAAGGGTTACTTATCCCTCGAGTTACATTACAGAGCACAACAGATGGCAATACCATACTTTTACCTGCTCCTAGTTTATTGGTTTACAACACGAATGTTCTCATAACTAATGGAGCAGGAGCGGGTTATTATTACAATGCAGGAACATCGGCTGCTCCCAATTGGCAAAAAATTCTTACCGGAAATAATACAGGTGGTGAATGGAAATTACTCGGAAATGTTGGTACCAACGCAAGTACCAATTTTCTTGGTACTAAGGATAATGTTGATCTTGTTTTCCGGACTAATGATATCGAAAGAATTAGAACATTAGCTAGCAATGGCAATGTGGGAATTGGAACAGGTAACCTTACTTATGGTCGTTTGCAAGTAGAAGGCTTTGGTGCAGTTGGAAGTAATACGGTTGCCACTTTCAGAGGTAGTAATACCTCACAAGGTATTGCCCTAATTACCGATTGGCCGGGTATATATTTCAACTCTTACTACAATACGGCAGTGAAGGCAATGGCGAATTCCGGATTTCCAGCTGTGATTTATACCGATCAAAGTATAGGAGGTTTGGTATTTGGAACTACAGCAGTTGCCAACACGACAGCCGATGCCAATGTTACTAATTTTTCGGAAAGGATGCGGATAACCGGTGATGGTAATGTTGGTATTGGTACGTCTTCACCAACTAACCGACTGCAAGTTTCAGCGACAAATTACAATCCGTTTGGAAACGCTACATCCAATGTATTAATAGAGGGTTCATACGGCGGCGGCATATTAATGCGCGATTGTGCCAAGTTCGGAGGTATGTACCTGATTAACTGCGGAGCCGACATGCGGTTCAATATGAAATCTTCCGCAGGGGCTAATTTAGATGTTATGAACTTGAATGAGGGAGGTAATGTGGGGATTGGAAATAATTCGCCTGCTTATCGTTTGGACGTAGCTGGCGGCGGTCGTTTTGGCGGGGGCTCTAATTCATCGGTTTATTTAGCAGCCGGTGCCACAGCCGGTGCAGGGGGTATAGAAATTTTCGGCTTTAACAATGTCGGATATATCAGATTTCACGATCCCAGTGTGACCTGGCGAGATATTGCCATTAATGATGCAGGAGGTAATGTAGGGGTGGGTACTGCTTCGCCTGTATCCAGACTAACTGTCCAAACATCAACATCAAATGACGGACTTTATCTAACCAACGGCAGCAGACGCATACACATGATTCCGGGGAATGTTGTTACTGGCTCTTGGAATTCCATAGTTCAAGCAAATGATAACTTAATTCTATTTTCAGATGGAAGTGAAGGAAATGGAAACTTGGTTATAGCTCCTTGGGTGGGTGCAAATACATCTAGAGGTATAAGAATTGTAGGAAGTTCTGGAAATGTTGGTATAGGCACAGCAAATCCCGGAGGCCAGTTTGAACTTTCATTGAACGAGGGTCGCAAGCCAACATCAACTTCTTGGACTACCACATCAGACGAGCGACTAAAAACCATTCATGGCGAGTACGCCAAAGGGCTTGATGATATATTGAAATTAAAAACGATTGTTTACAACTATAAAAACGTTGGAGAGCGGACATTTGATCCGAAAGTATTAAGAGAAGTCGCCTATGGATTTAGTGCCCAGGAAGTTCAAAAGGTGTTTCCTGAATGTGTGGGTGTTGATGATGATGGCTACCTGAATTTTAACATGCATGCCATAAATGTGGCTTATGTTAACGCCATTAAAGAACTAAATCAGAAAATTCAGAACATGGCTACCGAAAATAATTCGCTTTTAAAAAAATTAGAAACACTTCAAAACGAAAAAACAACAATGGAGAACGATGTTGAAAAACTTAAAGCAGCTACAGCGTTCGAGTTAGACAAACTTAAAGCAGAAATAGAATGGATTAAAGCAACATTGCCGAAAGCGGAGAAGGATTAAGAATTGAGAATTTAAAATTTAGAATTAAGAATTGCGAATTGCGAATTGAGAATTTAGAATTTAGAATTACGAATTGAGAATGTAGAATTTAGAATTGAGAATTAAGAATTACGAATTGAGAATGTAGAATTTAGAATTACGAATTAAGAATTAAGAATTACGAATTGAGAATTGCGAATTAAGAATTATTCACTCTTCACTCTTCACTATTCACTATTCACACTTCACACTTCACACTTCACTCTTCACTATTCACTATTCACTATTCACTATTCACTATTCACTATTCACTAACTACTGACCAATAACAAAAAAAATGAAAAAAATGAAAAAAATCGTAAAAAAAGGAATCCTTTTAGGATTAGCATTTAGCAGCAGTTTAGCACTTGCACAATGGGAACCGAAAGTAAGGCTATCAGAGGATCCTGCTGAATCCCTGTGTGGAATTAATAATGCATGGAGCATTGCAGCCAGTGGAAATGTAATACATGCTGTTTATCGTGATAGACGAGATGGTTTTAATGGTGAAATATATTACAAACGCTCCGCAGACGGTGGAACAACCTGGGAGTCAGATGTCAATTTATCGGAAAGTGTACAGTGGTCTGCTACACCGGCCATTGCTGTGAGTGGCTCATTGGTAATTGCAACTTGGGATGAGTATAATGCTGATAATATGGATATTTATTACAGATATTCCACAGATGGTGGCGTGACTTGGTCAGCGATTAATCCAGTTTCTACTGACCCGAGTGGTCAATCTAAGTCAAGCGTTGCTATCAATGGTTCAACTGTTCACGTAGCATGGACAGATAGTCGCAATGGAAGCACGGAAATTTACTACAAGCAATCTGCAGATGGAGGATTAACTTGGGGCACTGATACTCGTTTAACTGATGATGGAGGAGAATCGCACGATGCATCCCTCGCAGTTACAGGCTCAAATATTCACGTGGCTTGGAGAGATAATCGGTCAAATGGATTTAATATTTGGTATAAAAGTTCCACAGATGGCGGATTAACCTGGGGAAATGATGTTCAACTCACAGATGACCCCGCAAATTCTATTTATCCTGCTATTGCCGCATCCGGAAATAATGTTCATATAACTTGGGTAGACAGTCGTTCCTCGCATTCTGATGTGTATTACAAGCGATCTACAGACGGTGGAGTTGTTTGGGGAAGCGATACGAAACTCACAACAAATGACCCGTACACCACCATGTATCCGTCAATTGCTGCAACTGGTACCTTCGTTGCCATTGCGTATTTTTCGTTTAAATTCGGAGAATCTGAAATATCCTACCTAAGTTCAATCGATAGTGGTACCACATGGGAAGAATCCCGTTTGACTAATGATCCAGAAAAGTCGGAAGGCCCGTCCATCGCGGTATCGGGACATGCCGTTCATGTCCTTTGGCACCAAAACATAACAGCCGAAAACAACTATGAAATATTCTACATGCGTAACTTAAATGGTAATCCAACCGATGAGCCTACAACAGGTCTATCAGCACTTCCGGGAACTGAGCAATTCGCATTAGCCCAAAACTATCCCAATCCATTTGTAAATGAAACAAAAATTGAATTTCAATTGAAAAATGCAGGCAATGCAGGACTAAGTGTTCACGATTTATTTGGAAAAGAAGTAGCTGTGATAACAAATCAACAATTGGCAGTCGGAAATCATGAATATATATTCGATGCTTCCGAATTACCTACGGGTATTTATTATTACAGATTGCAGGTCGGTAATGAAATAGAAAATAAAAAAATGACGGTAATAAAATAAGTAACTTCGCATACCATTGAGCATTAGTATTTTGACGGTAATCCAAAACACAATCTAATTTAACATACTGTATGAAAAGTCTTATTTTTATTCTTTCTTTTTTGATTGTGGGTTTTTCCATTGGTCAGTCCAATCTTCGTGTTTCTGACATTGTAAATGCTCCTGCAGACCCCTCCAGCGTGTTGGAGGTAGAGTCCACCACAAAGGGGATGCTTGTTCCGAGAATGACAAGTGCCCAACGTTTGGCAATTGCAAGCCCTGCCAACGGTCTGCTTGTTTATGATACCGATGTTAAATGTTTCTCTTACTTCGTTGCGAGTTCGAACAGTTGGAATTATTTATGCAACACTGGAATAGGCGGAGCAAATACGATTTTGACAAGTCAAGTGCCGCCCGGGCCAAATTGTTCTTCGGGAGGAATTCTTGTGCAGTTTGGAAACGATGCGAATGGGAACGGACAACTTGATCCATCTGAGATTAATAGTACGCTAAATCAATACGTTTGTAATGGTGCAGCTGGTTCACAGGGCACACAGGGTCCTCCTGGTGCAACAGGAGTAGCGGGTCCACAAGGAGCACAAGGTTTGCAGGGTCCTCCGGGTGCAACAGGAGCAGCTGGTCCTCAAGGCCCACAAGGAAATCCCGGTTCAAATGGCATTAATTGTTGGGATTTAAATGGAAACGGATCCAATGACTTAACAGAAGATGTAAATGGTGATGGTTCTTATAATTCTTTAGATTGTGCCGGTATCGCAGGTGCTGCAGGGCCTCAGGGTTCTCCGGGAGCAACTGGGCCTCAAGGTCCTCCGGGTGCAACCGGGGCTCAGGGGCCTCCTGGAGCTACCGGCCCTCAAGGTATACAAGGTCCAGCGGGTTCTTCTGGTTCAGGTTGGAACATTACAAGTTTAACAATGAACAGTAATGGTCAGCTTACCTTAACCACCGATCAGCCGCAATCCTTTTCTACAACCAGCAATGCTTGGTTAACTACAGGAAATATAGGTACAATTCCTTCAACAAATTTTTTAGGAACAATAGATAATCAGGATTTGGTGCTTCGAACGAATAATACAGAAAGAGTGAGAGTGACAAACGGTGGCAATGTAGGAGTGGGCGGTTATCCGAATACAAAACTTGATGTGAGTAATGGAAGCGATGGATTGGCAATAGGGCAAGTTCATGGAGACAATACGCATACTATTCAAACGTATATTGATGGACAATGGGCAAATCGTTCGACTTATGCTTCAGGATGTTGTAATAAATTATTACTTCAGCCGGACGCAGGTGAGGTAGCAATTGGTGGCTCAACAAATCCAACAGCAAAGCTCGAGATAAACTTAGTAAATCCGAATGGATGGGGAGGCAATGCGAAAGCAACACGAATTTTTTCACCCGACAACAACTTTTTTCTCGATTTGAATACCTATGTAATCGGTGGAGGAAATATTGGATATCATTTCAGCCCAAATAATAATAATGGGTTGGTAATAGCTACCAATGGAAATGTGGGGATCGGAACCACAAACCCCTCTGAGAAATTACAAATTAATAGTTCTGTAAATTCTACTTTCGTTCGCATGAATGATGGTACTAGAACATTTGATATTCGATTTGGTGATAGCTTTCAAGGGCATAATAATTCAGGAGGAATTGTGTATTATGAAGTAAATGGAAATGAAACCCACATGTTTGGCGGGCCCGTATATCCTGATAATAATGGAGGAAGAGATTTAGGGGGTTCTGGTTTCAGGTGGGGAACTGTTTTTGCAAACAATGGCACCATCAATACTTCAGATTTAAGATTGAAAAAGGATATTCAACCCACTTTTTATGGTTTGAAAGAAGTATTGCAAATGAGACCAGTTTCTTATTTGTGGAAAGATATAGCGGGCAGTCGAAAATTAGGTTTTATAGCACAAGAGTTGCAGCAATTAATTCCTGAAGTTGTTTCAATAGGCAATGATGAAAACAAAACCTTAGGTGTTTTTTACAGTGATTTGATACCTGTTCTTACCAAAGCCATCCAAGAACAACAAGTTTTAATCGAAACCCTTCAAAGAGAAAAGGCCAGCACCACCAACGAGCTTAATTTATTGAAGGAGAAAAACGCAAATACAACCTCTGAATTAAACAATCTAAAAGCTGAAATCGAATGGATCAAAGCAGCATTGCCAAAAGCGGAGAAGAATTAGAATTTAGAATTAAGAATTAAGAATTACGAATTGAGAATTACGAATTGAGAATTAAGAATTGAGAATTTAGAATTTCACCCTTCACCCTTCACTCTTCACTCTTCACTCTTCACCCTTCACTCTTCACTAAACACTAACAAGTCGAAATAAATTGAAATAAAAAAAAAGAATGAACTATCTATTAAATTTTCTGATTATTTTTTACAATGTTTCGCTGGTATTAGCTCAGCCAACGTCAGGAATCGTAAATAGTTATGCTGCTGTTTCACAAATATGCAATGCAGATATTTCAGTTTCTACAACTTCAGGATTTTTTGTGGGTGACAAAGTTTTACTTATTCAAATGAATGGTGCCGACGCTGATCTAACGAATACACCATCTTTTGGAAATTTAACTTCCGTTGGAACGGCCGGAAAATACGAGTTTCTAACGATATCCTCGATTACAGGACTCACAATTACAATGAGTCAAGTTCCGCAATTTTCGTATAACTATTCCACAGCAAAGGTTCAATTGGTAAAAGTGGCAGTTTACAATGCACCAAATACCATTTTGGGAAATATCTATTGTCTGAATTGGAATGGAAGTGTTGGAGGAATTATCGCAATTGAATCGCCTAACACATTAACCATTAATGGTGTCATAAGTGCTGATTCTGCAGGATTTATCGGCGGTCAAACAGACAACGCTGGATGGTCTTGTGATATTGCCAGCTCTGATGATTTTGTTTACCCCGCAGTTTCCACTTTTTCAGCACCCAAAGGAGAAGGTATTGCAAGTCAATTAATTACTACAGATAATTCCGAAGGAAAAGGGAAAATAGCCAATGGAGGTGGCGCAGGAAATAATGTAAATGCCGGTGGTGCCGGTGGAGGTAATGGTGGTCAAGGTGGTCTTGGTGGTGCGCAATGGGCGAGTTGCGGTGATCCGATCCCATCCAATACACAAGGCATTCCGGGTGTTAGCCTGGCTTCGTATTACAACAATTCACTCGATGTTGTTTTCATGGGCGGGGGTGGCGGTGGCGGTCATGCCGGCGCCAACGTAACTCAGGGAGGAATTGGAGGAGACGGAGGAGGTATTATTTTTATAAAAGCCAATACCCTTTCAGGAATCGGAACAATAAATGCCAACGGAGCAAATGCCAATAATATTACAAATCAATGGGCCGGTGGTGGCGGTGGTGCAGGTGGAACAATATTGCTTGAGTATGCAAATTTTTCGGCGAACTATTCGATTTCTGCAAAAGGTGGTAACGGTGCAAACGCTTGGTGGGCGAATCAAGTAGGCCCAGGAGGAGGAGGAGGAGGAGGAATTATATGGTTTTCCTCATCAACAGTTCCAAGCGGCGTAACTACTGATGTGAACTTTGGTATCAATGGTCTTTGGACTCAAGGATCTGTTCCACATGGCGCTCAACCTGGTTTAGTTGGTGCTGTTTTGACGGATTTAGCTATGCCACCAATAAGCACAAATTTAACCACTCCTCCTATAATAACATACAACGGATCCCCATTTTGTAATACAATTACAAGTGTTCTACCTGTAATTTCCGGACAAAGTGGCGGCACATTTTCAAGCAGTCCTGCAGGTTTGCAATTGAATACTCTGACTGGTGAAATTAATCCATCTTTAAGTAATGAGGGCAATTACACGGTAACATACACTATCGATGTTGGCGGAGCAGGATGTTTGCCAATTACGGCAACAACGACTGTATCTATCGCTTCGTCTTTTAATGCTACAATTTCTTATTCTGCCGCTGTTTTTTGTCAAAACGCAGGTACACAAAATGTAACCATTAATGGCAGTTCAGGAGGAGCTTTTTCCGTAACGCCAACAGGATTATCAATAAACACGAATACTGGTTCCATAGATGTATCAGCGAGTTTGCCAGGGAACTACGAAATATCTTATGGCATTCCTGCTTCAGATGGTTGCAGTGCTTTCAATACTACTTTTAATTTGTCCATAACTCAAGCCTCAAACGCTAGTATTTCTTATCCGAATACAACATATTGCTCTAACTCAACCAATATCGCTGTTGTTATAAATGGAAATTCCTCTGGAGTCTTTTCTGCTTCTCCAAGTGGTTTGAGTTTAAATGTCAATTCAGGCGAAATCAATCCATCCGCATCGAATCCGGGGAATTATGTTGTAACCTATTCTGTTCCTCAGATAGGAGCGTGTGAGGCGTCTTCAACTTCCACCTCAATTTCTATTGAGCAATTACCTATTGCAACCATCTCATACACTCCAAATACAGTTTGTGAGTCCTCTGCGGCAATTTTACCAATCATCAATGGGCCATCAACCGGTGCATTTTCATTCTCACCAGCAGGATTGTCACTAAATGCTTCCACGGGAAATATTATTCCAACGAGTTCTATACCGGGAAGCTACATCGTAACTTACACGATTAGCGCAACTCAGTCCTGTCCTGAGGTGAATGCGACAACAACATTAAACATCATTGAAATTCCTTTCGCTACAATCGATTATACTGATTCAATTTGTTCAGGAGCCTATCTTGAAAATGTTGTTTTTTCTGGTATCACTGGCGGAACTTACTCGTCAACACCCAATGGACTTAGTTTAAACGCTTCAACCGGGGAAATTAATATTTCTACAAGCAGTGTAGGTTCTTACATTATTACCTATACAATTCCCGAGTCCACCTGCCCGGAATTTTCAGCAACTACTAATTTTACTATTTTACAAACTCCAAACTTACAAGTTAGTAGTGATGTAACTATTTTTTCCGGTGAAACAGCAAGTTTATTAGCATCCGGTGGCACGAGTTATCTTTGGACGCCCTCAGATGGATTAGATTGTAATACTTGTTCCACTGTAGTGGCATCACCTCTAAACAATACAGTCTATTGCGTGTCAACTTTTGATGGAAACTGCATTGATTCAGCATGTGTGAAAGTTTATGTTCAACAAAATTTGGTGGAGATTTTCATTCCCAATGTTTTTACGGTGAATGAGGACAATGTTAATGATCAATGGGGAATTCAAGTGAATTACGCACTTTCATGTGAGGTTTCAATTCTTAATCGTTGGGGAAATGTCATCCATGTTTTAAATGGATTGAATGAAACTTGGGATGGCAAGGAAAATGGAAAACGTGTTAAGGATGGTGTTTATTTTTATCGCTATCGCATTATTGACCTTTATAACAACGAAAAAACCGGACACGGTCACTTTACACTGGTTTCAAATGGTAAAGAATAAAATTCACTACTAATTTGAGATGCTGTTTTCTTAAAATATCTTCCCGGGATTCAAAATTCCTTTTGGATCAAAAACACGTTTGATTTCGCGCATTAAATTCAGGGTAAATTCAGGGAAAGCGATATCCATAAAAGGTTTTTGCACTAGGCCAATTCCATGTTCACCTGAAATAGTTCCTCCGAGTTTTACAACTTCGGTGAATAATTCCCGAATGGCAATCGGAAGCTCATTATCCCATTTTTCATCCGATAAATCTCCTTTAATGATATTAACGTGCAAATTTCCATCGCCTGCATGGCCGTAGCAAACCGAGTGAAATCCATATCTCTTGCCGATTTCTTTGACGTGAAATAGCAATTTAGGCAATTCAAATCGAGGAACGACCGTATCTTCTTCCTTGTATATGGATTGTGATTTAACGGCCTCTCCAACTTTACGTCTCAAACTCCAAAGCGTATTCTTTTGAGCTTCTGAATCTGCAAAAAGGATTTCATCAGTCTCAAAATGTTCAAGCACAGCCAATATCTTTTCACATTCTTGCATCAATTGGTCTTCTTGAAATCCATCTACTTCAATCAATAAATGTGCTTGGTGATTTTCGGCAATTGGAATCGAACTCTCACCGATGAAATCTTTTGTCCAAAGGAGTGCGTCTCGTTCCATGAATTCCAATCCGCTTGGTGTAATTCCAGCTTTGAAAATCGCTGCAACGGCTTCACATGCTTTTTGTGCGTCAAAAAATGGAACGAGCATCAACAAATCATTCGTTGGATGTGGAATGAGTTTCAAAACGATTTTGGTAATAATGCACAATGTTCCTTCCGAGCCAATCACCAATTGCGTCATGTTATATCCAGTCGCATTTTTCAAAACGTTTGCACCTGTCCAAATGACTTCTCCGTTTGGAAGTACCACTTCCAAATTCAACACGTAATCCTTTGTAACCCCATATTTTACAGCTTTCGGCCCACCGGAATTTTCGGAAACATTTCCACCAATAAAACACGAGCCTTTGCTTGCTGGATCTGGAGGATAAAACAATCCTTTTTCCTTAACTGCCTCTTGTAAAACTTGGGTAATTACACCTGGTTCAGTAGTTACTTGATGGTTGTTTTCATCGATATCGAGGATGCGATTGAATTTCTCCATGGAAATCAAAACGCCACCATGCGTTGCCAAAGCTCCTCCACTTAACCCTGTGCGTGCACCAGCGGGTGTGACAGGGATTAAATGTTCATGGCAAAATCGCATGATTTTCGATACTTCTTCAACACTAGTTGGTTTCAAAACAGCACTCGGTGGAAAATTTAAATCTTCCGTTTCATCGTGTCCATATTCTTTTCGCTGCTCAAAATCAGTAATACAGCGTTCGCTCAAAAGGTTTATGAAAAATGAAATCTGTTGTTGGTTTAAAATCGACGTCATGAAGTAAATTTAATTGCGCAAATTCATTTCGAACTTACTACAAATAATTCTATGCAAATTCGATTCAATATTTTATTTAAAAACAACCAATGTTGAAAAAAAGATACTTTGAACGATTGGATAAATTCTAAATTTGATAAAAAGAAGTTTATGTCTAAGGAAGTATACATTGTTGATGGCGTTCGAACGGCTATCGGTAGTTTTGGTGGTACTTTGTCTGCTGTTAGAGCAGATGATTTAGCTGCGATTGCTATTAAAGGTTTGATAGAAAGGCATCCGAGTTTGGATTTGAAAGCAATAGAGGATGTGATTTTAGGTTGTGCCAATCAAGCGGGTGAAGACAATCGAAATGTAGCTCGAATGGCAGGTCTTTTGGCTGGTTTGCCAATTGAAGTAGCCGGAGAAACCGTAAACAGACTTTGTGCATCAGGAATGGCCGCAACAATCAATGCTGCCAGAGCAATTAAAGATGGTGCAGGAGATTTATACATTGCAGGTGGGGTAGAACACATGACACGCGGACCTTGGGTGATTTCCAAAACGTCAAGCGCTTTTGGTCGTGACGCACAAATGTTTGATTCTTCGTTTGGATGGCGATTTATCAATTCAAAGATGGAAGAAATTTATGGCGTGGACAGCATGGGAATGACTGCTGAAAATCTTGTTGAAAAATATAGGATTGAACGTGAGGCTCAGGATAAATTTGCTTGTTGGTCGCAAGAAAAAGTGGCAAAAGCCCAAGCGAATGGTTTTTTTGATGGAGAAATTGTCCCTGTAGTTATTCCACAAAAGAAAAAAGACCCAATTCAATTTACAAAAGACGAATTTGCCAGAGCTTCCACGACTATGGAGACCTTGTCGAATTTAAAACCGGCATTTAAAAAAGATGGTTCGGTAACCGCTGGAAATGCATCAGGATTGAATGATGGAGCAGCAGCTTTACTGATTTCATCGGATGCAGGATTGAAAACTCATTCTTTAAAACCGTTGGCACGTATTGTTTCTGCTGCAGTAGCAGGTGTTGAACCACGAATCATGGGAATCGGTCCTGTTTACGCGTCTCAAAAAGCATTGGATCGTGCTGGTCTGACCTTAGCCGATATGGATATTTTGGAATTGAACGAAGCTTTCGCTGCACAAGTTTTAGCGTGCACAAGGGCTTTGGGAATCGCAGACAATGATCCTCGAATTAATCCAAATGGCGGTGCAATTGCTTTAGGACATCCACTTGGAATGTCAGGAGCGAGAATTCTTTTGACTGTTGCTCGTGAATTGCAACGCACTGGAAAACGTTATGCGCTTGTAGCCATGTGTATTGGAGTAGGGCAGGGGTATGCGACCATTCTTGAACGAACCTAATTTCTTCCTGTGCCTGTCCGTCGACAGCAGGAAAGGGATACCAAGAGGGATGACTGTTTAAGTTATATCCTTAATAACAATTTTAGATCATTTAAAAAACTCACCATACTCGTTTTCCCGGCACTATCGTTTGGTCTTCAAAAGCAGTGCTTTTTCTTCTTAATGGAGGAAGTTAATTTTCTACCTTCGATGGGAAATTAAGAGGGATGAAAAAAACGATTTTCGTCGAGTCACTCTGTTCCTTCCTTGGAATTCAGAT
>JBIIVA010000209.1:0-3957 GCA_044339705.1 Crocinitomicaceae bacterium | reverse complement strand
CGAAATGTTAACAGTTCTATCTTCCAATGGCTGACGAAGTACTTCAAGTACTTGGCGTTTGTATTCTGGTAATTCGTCCAGAAATAAAACTCCGTTGTGAGCAAGTGAAATTTCACCTGGCTGCGGATAACTTCCTCCACCGATTAAACCTACATCCGAAACGGTATGATGGGGTTTTCGAAAAGGTCGCTGGGTTATCAACCCAATCTCACCTTTAACTTTTCCGGCAACACTGTGAATTTTTGTCGTTTCTAGAGCTTCCTCCAAACTCATTGGAGGTAGAATGGTAGAAAGTCGCTTTGCTAACATTGATTTTCCGGCTCCCGGAGGTCCGATGAGAATTACATTGTGGCCACCCGAGGCCGCTATTTCGAACGCACGCTTTATGTTCAGCTGACCTTTAACATCTTTGAAATCAACATCAAATGTTTCAATCATCCGTTCAAATTGCTTGATAACATCTATTTTTTCGACTTGTAACGATGTTTCTTCGGAATTCAAAAAGGAAACGACTTCCAGAATGTTTTCTGCGCCATAAACTTCTAGATCATGAACGACTGCTGCTTCGGCTGCATTCGCCTTTGGAACAATGATTCCTTTGAAACCTTCTTTTTTTGCTTGAATAGCAATGGGTAGAATTCCCTTGGTTGGTTGTATGGAACCGTCGAGAGAAAGTTCTCCAATTAAAAGGTATTTATCCAAAAAATCAGTTTTGACTTGTTCACTTACAGCTAAAATTCCTACAGCAATAGGTAAATCAAAAACAGAACCTTCTTTTCGGATATCAGCCGGAGCCATATTGACCGTGATTTCTCTTCCTGGAAATTTTAAATCATTGTTTTTAAAAGCGGCCTTGATTCGTTGTTGACTTTCTTTCACAGCGCTATCGGGTAAACCGACTAAATAAAAATTGATCCCAATCCCCAAATTAACTTCAACTGTAATGGTTGTGGCGTTGATTCCGAAAACCGTGCTTGAATAAGTTTTGACTAACATAAGTATGTAAATTTTTAAGGTTATTTACATTAAGTTAATCAAAAAGTGCGTTACTTTCACATAATCAAAATGAAAAATTTAATCTACTTTTTGTTTTTTTTCTCTTTTTCCTATGCCCAGGATATAAAAATCGCTTTTGGTTCATGTGGGCATCAGGACCAAACGTTATCAATTTTTCAGAATATTAAAGAACAGCATCCAGATTACTTCATTTTTCTCGGGGATAATGTTTACGCTGATACCCGCGACACAAATAAGATGAAGGCAGCTTATGCTCAACTCCGGAATAATGTCAATTTCCAAATATTAGATTCCTCAACTAAAATTCTAGCAACCTGGGACGATCATGATTATGGTGAAGATGATGCAGGTAAATACTATCCAATGAAAAATGAGTCGAAAAGAATTTTCCTCGATTTTTTCAAAGAGCCTAAAAATTCACTTCGATATAAACACGATGGAATTTATACTTCTTACATGATTAAAAAAAGAAGAAAACGAATTCAGCTGATTCTATTGGATACGCGTACTTTTCGTTCAAACTTGACTCGGTATCAGAAGGGAATGAAGAAGGATTCGATTTTCGATTATGATTTGCTCTATGTTCCAAATAACAATGTAGATTCGACCATTTTGGGTGATGAACAATGGGCTTGGCTTGAAAATGAATTGCGGCAAAAAGCGGATGTTCGCGTGATTTGTTCTTCAACTCAATTTGGAATTACGTACAATGGTTATGAGTCATGGGCTAATTTCCCAAAAGAACAAGAAAAGATGCTCTCCATCATTCGCAACTCGAAAGCGAAAGGGGTGTTTTTTATCTCTGGAGATGTGCATTACGGGGAACTTTCCAAACTTGAAAATCCAGGATCTTATCCTATTTATGATTTAACCGCAAGTGGATTAACGCAATCGTGGCATTTCGCAACACCTAATAAAAATCGAATTGACGGTCCGGTTATGGAAAATCATTTTGGAATTTTAGAGTTCCAGTTAAGAAAAAAAATAGTTTCATTAAAAATAATTGATAGAGACAACCAGGTTCGAATTAGTTATTCGTTGAATTTAAAGGAATTGAAGTAATTCGATTTCGAGGGCGAAAATCACTTCTACATAAAGGAATTATGTAAAAAATAGATGTCAATCGAGGCATTTGCTATGCTATTTTTATTTTCTGATTTATATCATTCAAATCGACTTAAACAAATGAGGTTATTTATACTCTGTATCTCTGTTCTAGTTAACCTTGCTTGCGAAAAAAAACGCGATTCAATCAAGCCGCATTATGAAAACATGGTCGAAGCTGTTTATGCATCAGCAACCATTCAACCCGAGGGATATTACAAAGTCAATGCTTCTATTTCCGGTTATTTGGAGGAAGTTCATGTGCGAGAAGGCGACTTTGTGCGAGAAGGTGAATTACTTTATGTAATTTCCAATAAACCCATTCGAATTAATGAAGCGAATGCAAGTTTAACCTATCAATTATTGAAAGATTCTTATTCCGGTCAGGCTAATTTAATTGATGAACTGAAATTGAGCTTAAGCTCCTCTGAATTAAAAATGCAAAATGACTCGGTTACGTTCTCACGTTATTTGGAGCTTGATAAAAAGAATGCCTGTTCCAAGTTTGAATTGGATAATTCAAAAGTGATATATCACATGTCAAAAAATAGTTACTTGGGACTTAAACAGCAGATTGCCCGAAAAGAAATCGAATTGAAAAATCAGTTGAATCAATCCCGCAATAATTTGAGTTTGTCTTCCTTGCGAACCGATGATTATTACATACGATCGAATATAAATGGAAAAGTATTTCAAGCCAACAAAGAAAAAGGTGAAATGGTTACAATGCAGGAATCGTTGGCGATTATTGGGAACCAGAATCAGTTTTTAATTGAAATGTTAATTGATGAGGTTGATATCTCAAAAGTTGAATTAGAACAAAAGGTATTGGTCACGCTTGAAGCCTACAAAAATCAAGTTTTTGAAGCAGTTATAACCGAAATTTCTCCAAAAATGGACGATAAAAATCAAACGTTTAAAATCAAGGCAAGATTCATAAATGCTCCGAAAAAACTCTACATGGGTTTAACAGGAGAAGCGAATATTGTGGTGAAAGAAGGAGTTAAATCACTTGTCATTCCTGCGGATTTTTTATTGCCCGGAAACATGGTTGAAACAGAAAGTGGAAAAGTGAAAGTGGGAATTGGACATACAAATTGGGATTATGTGGAAGTTCTTTCGGGATTAAACGAAAACACAGTTATTTTAAAACCCGAGAAATGAAGTTGAAGCTACTGCTCTCCATTTCCAAAACGCATTTGCTTTCAAGGAAAAAGCAATCGATTACAGCGGCTATGGGCGTTATGTTTGGAATTGGAACCTATGTCATCATGATGGGATTTATGGAAGGCTTGAATAGTTTGTTAGATGGGCTTATCCTAAATCGGACGCCACATATTCGCTTGTATAATGAGGTTTCTCCTTCAGCGATGCAACCTATTGATCGAGATAGTATTTACGGTAAACAAATTCGATTTGTCAATTCAATTAAACCTAAAAAAGTGCAAGCAAAAATTCACAATGCCTTGCCTTTGATTGCATATTTGAATCGTCAAACAAGTGTTTTGGGTATTACACCGCAAGTAAAGGTGCAGACCTTCTATCTTGGTGGTTCGACTCAATTAAACGGTGTGTTAATTGGTGCGGATGTGGAAAAGGAAAAATTACTTTACAATTTGTCTGATTACATTGTGAAAGGTACTGTAGAAGACTTGAAGAAAACCGACAAAGGCATTTTATTGGGAGCCGGAGTTGGAAAAAAATTAGCACTGAATGTGGGAGATTTTGTTCAAGTAACTTCAAAAACGGGTGAAATAATAACACTCAAAATAGTTGGGTTTTTTCAAAGTGGCATGTCGGAAATAGATAATGTGCAGAGTTACGTTAATCTCAAAA
>JBIIVA010000208.1:0-3977 GCA_044339705.1 Crocinitomicaceae bacterium | reverse complement strand
TCTTTATTTACGAAACGAACCAACGACGGTGATAAGTGTAACAGGAGCTGAGCGTGAGGTTTGCTCTGGTGTTTTGCATATTCCAGGATATTAACCCCTGAAATTCGAGTTTTTTTTTCACCTTTGCAGTGTTTTTCGAAATCAAAAATCACATGAAATTACTACTAGAAAAGTTTGAAAATAAGCGGCCCGAAATCGTATTTGAGTGGAAAGATCCAGAAACAGAAGCTGAAGGTTGGGTAGTAATTAACTCATTGCGTGGTGGCGCAGCTGGAGGAGGAACACGAATGAGAAAAGGTCTTGACAAACGCGAAGTTGAATCACTTGCAAAAACAATGGAAGTGAAATTCACAGTGGCAGGACCGCCAATAGGCGGAGCAAAATCAGGTATTAACTTTGATCCGAAAGACCCCCGAAAAGAAGGCGTGCTTCGAAGATGGTACGCAGCTGTTTCTCCACTTTTAAAACACTATTATGGCACGGGAGGAGATTTGAATGTAGACGAAATTCATGAAGTAATCCCCATTACAGAAGAATGCGGTGTTTGGCACCCACAAGAAGGTGTTTTTAATGGTCACTTTCAACCCAAAGAGGCTCAAAAGATTAACCGTATTGGCCAACTTAGACAAGGTGTTTTGAAAGTCATTGAAGATGACAATTTCTCACCATCTGTTGGCAGAAAATTGGTTATTGCTGATATGATTACCGGTTTTGGTGTTGCGGAATCAATCCGACACTTTTACTCAATTTGGGGAGGAGAATTAAAAGGGAAAAAAGTAATTGTTCAAGGATGGGGAAATGTCGGATCTGCCGCAGCCTACTACCTTGCGCAAAATGGAGCTGAAATTGTTGGAATCATCGATCGAGTTGGAGGAATCATTTCGGAAAATGGACTCCCCTATGAAGAAGTTAAGTCGCTCTATTTGAATAAGAACGGGAATGAATTGGTTGCATCAAATTTGATTTCCTACGATCAGGTTAATGATAATATATGGGACGTTCCGGCAGACATTTTCATCCCTTGCGCAGGAAGCAGAATGATTTCTGAAGATCAATTATCAAGAATGCAAAAAGCAGGAGTTTCCGTAATCTCCTCAGGCGCGAATGTTCCGTTTGCTGATCCTGAAATTTTCTTTGGAGCCATTGCAGAAAAAGCAGACAAATCCCTTTCTTTAATCCCAGATTTCATTGCTAATTGTGGCATGGCTAGGGTTTTTGCCTACTTAATGAGTAACGATTTAAATAAGTTAGAAGACAATGCAATATTTGAAGACACAAGTGTTACGATCAAAAATGCATTAGAAGAAACATTCAACCAGAATCCAACAAAAACGGGAATTGCGAAAGCAGCTTTTGAAATTGCTTTAAAACAATTAATTTAAAAATGACGAAAAATAACGGGAACCTCTTCAAGGAGTTTTTCGAAGGAGAAAAATCCGGTGGCATAGTATTAATTTTTGTCACGATTATTTCACTTTTGGTCGCAAATTCAATCTTTCAAATACCCTATTTGGAATTTTGGCACAAGGAATTTCTTGGACTTAAAATTGAACTTTGGGTCAACGACGTTTTAATGTCGATTTTCTTTCTGTTGATTGGCCTGGAATTAAAACGTGAGTTTACCTCAGGAGAATTATCTGATCCTAAAAAAGCAACTTTGCCTTTTGTTAGTGCACTCGGAGGAGTAGTGGTTCCTGCTGGAATTTACCTCTTTTTAAATTGGAATACAAAAACGCAATCGGGCTTTGGAATTCCAATGGCAACGGATATTGCTTTCGCGTTGGGCGCTTTATCGCTGTTAGGAAAACGAATACCGCTTTCGATAAAAATTTTTTTAACCGCGCTGGCCGTTATTGATGATTTGGCGGCAATTCTTGTTATCGCTTTCTTCTATTCAAAAGGTATCGCTTGGACTTACTTACTTTTTGCATTGCTTACGTTTGGAGTCCTCTATTTATTGAATCGACTTAAAGTAAAATTACTACTTCCCTATTTAATTCTCGGAATCTGTTTGTGGTATTTCATGCACCACTCTGGGATTCATGCAACAATTAGTGGCGTTTTACTAGCATTTACAATTCCTGCAACAAAAGATGAATCAAAATCGCCTGCAGGAATTCTACAAGATTGGCTCGACAATCCTGTTCCATTTGTCATACTTCCCTTATTTGCAATGGCCAATACAGCCATTGTGATTAATCCAAATTGGGGTGATTTTTTCTCATCAAATTCTACACTCGGCATTTTTTTAGGACTCGTTTTCGGGAAGCCAATTGGGATAGTCCTATTTACGTTTATTTTCGTTAAAATAGGTATTTGTAAACTACCGAGTGGATCAAATTGGAAACAACTAATATCAGTTTCCTTTCTCGGCGGAATCGGGTTCACCATGTCGATTTTTGTAACCTTATTGGCATTTAACGATTCTAATACGATAGACAATTCGAAACTCATGATTTTGATTTCGTCTCTGTTTGCAGGGATTCTCGGAATTTTAGCATTGGTTTTTGCTACAAGAAAGGCATAAGGGTTAGGATATAACAATCGAATGTGAATATCTAACGAATTCATGTGGATTCGATCTTTCATTATCATCTATTTTTAACGAACAAAAATTTATCAAACAATGAAAAACAAGTTAAATCCTAAATTTATTTTTTCAGCAATCATTGTATTGGTTGCTACAATTTCTTTCGCTCAAGTAAGTGTGGGTGCCGCATCAGATTCCACAAGCACGGTATCTGAACAAGTGAAAATCACAGAAGAAATTTCAGCATTTGAATTCTTAATGAAGGGTGGTTTCTTTCTAATTCCGATTGGAATTTTATTGTTTTACACAATTGTTGTAATCGTAGAGCGAGTGCTATTTATTCGAAGAATGACGCAATTGAATACGAATATGTTGAATCAAATAAAAGGTGATCTTTCAAACGGAAATATTCAAGGCGCTTTAAATTCAATTTCAAGTGATCAAACTTCATATGCAAATGTCGTAAGAGAAGGTGTTTTAACTGTAGGTCGACCTATTTCGCAAATCGAATCGAACATGGAGAAAGTTGCCAACATTGAAATTGGAAAAATGGAGAAAAACATTGGTCACTTGGGATTAATTGCAGGTATCGCACCAACACTTGGATTCATCGGAACAATTTCTGGGGTAATTAAAATTTTCTACATGATTTCCATCACTGAAAATGTATCCATCGGAAATATCTCAGGTGGTTTATATGAAAAAATGATTAGTAGTGGATCAGGGCTTATTGTTGGAATCATCGCATTTACAGGTTACCACTTGTTGAATGGAATGATTGACAATTTTGCGCTTGCCATTCAGAAAATAAACTTAGAATTCGTTAACCTTATTCACAGACCAAGCAATGGCGATAAAGCGTAATAGAAGGTTCCATGCGGAGGTTGCTACTTCCGCGTTGAGCGACATCATGTTTTTCTTATTGTTATTCTTTTTGATTATTTCGACGCTTGCGAATCCGAATGTCATTAAAGTTCCGTTACCAAAATCAGACGCGAACGAGAAGACGAATAAACCTCACGTTACGGTTACGCTGGATGAAAACGGAAAGTATTACGTTGATAAAACGGAAGTTGCTTTTAGCGAATTGGAGCAAGTTTTACTTGAATCGACAACTAAATTAAATGACAACACAGTTATACTAAGAATTCCTGGCGAATCGAAAGTTCAACTAATGGTAGATTTATTGAAAATTGGCATGGTTCATGACTTGAAAATGTTGATTTCAACTGCTCCTGCCAGTAAGTAACGAATACAAGGATACTTCGTTTTAACTAAAATTCGACGCGATGCACGTTTTAAATTTAGATGATTTTGAAGATAAAGGAGAACGCAAGAAAGCAATCATCATTGCTTCTTCTTCGATTGTTTCCTTTTTGATTTTGACTTATTTCATAACGTTCCATATCCAACCTGCCATTCCAGTTGATCTTCCTCCATTGAATTC
>JBIIVA010000207.1:0-4006 GCA_044339705.1 Crocinitomicaceae bacterium | reverse complement strand
TACGTTGAAGTTCTTTGCGAAAACAAAAATAAACCTGAGCTCAAATGCAACGGAAAATGCCATCTAGCTAAGCAATTAAAAAAGCTTGATGAAGATCCCGTAAAACCAGAATTTCCTCAAAAAATCAAAGGCGAAACAGAAGACATCTATCTTAAAGAACAAACTTCAAGTCTACGCCTTTTCATCGTCAATAATGATGATAACAAGTTTTCGATTTTTTACCCATCTTTCAGAAGCAATTGTTTTAAGGGAAAAATCTTTCAACCGCCCGAATCAATGAGTCAAATAAATTCTTGACTGGTTCTCTGGCTTTTTCGCTTTGAGCAGATGAACTGTGTATTTTCAAAGTGATAGCAAATAAATTAATTTTAAAATGAAAAAAATAACTTCAATTCTGTTGATGATTATGCTCATCAACACAGTAACTATATTTGGTCAATCACCATCTGCACTTCCTGTATCTTTTTCTTGGGGTCAAAGTACAGGAGGAACGGATTGGGACAACAACTTCAGAACTGTTGTCGACAGTGCCGGTAATGTATATACTCTAGGTTTTACATACAGCCCAATTTTCAACTACACAACGGATAATTCGATTAACGATGATATTTCAGCAAACACGGGATCATCTGTTTATTTAATCAAATACGCACCTTCCGGCAATTTAATTTGGAAACGAATGTACAATGCCAATGCTTCAGACGAAAGGCTCGACTTAGCATTGAAAAATAATACATTGGTTTGGTCAGCTGGATTTTCGGGAACCCAAACATTTGGTGACTCAACTTTTACCTCTGTCAATTCAGGAGCAGCCTTTTCACTTGTTTTTCTTAGTCTTGACTTAGACGGTAATTTTAATTGGGCAAATCAGTTAAATGTTGATTTAGCCGAATATGCCTCTATTGACATGGCCATAGATGGGAATTCAAATGTATATTTTACCACAGCATTTGAAGGGAGTATATCAACTGTTTCAGGAAACTACGCATCAGCAGGAATAGGTGGTGATATTTTGTATGGTAAGATTAATTCATCGGGTAATTTCTCGTGGATAAACCGCATTGGAAATAATGAAGATGACAAAAGCGGGAATATCGTTTTGGATAACAATGGAGCTATTTTGTTATCGGGAAGATTCACAACAACACTAACGATTGGAACAAACAGCTTAAGTAGCCCGGTTGGATACGATTGGTTTTTATCTAAACTTAATCCAACAAACGGAACAGCTATTTGGGCTATCAGTGAGGGTGGTTTAGGCAGTGAAGATCGCATTTCTGCTATTGGAGTGAACCCGTGGAATGAAATTGTTATCACAGGGCGCTATGCAAGTTCCTTTTCGTTTGGCACACAAGCTATATCTTCAGTGGGAAATGACGATATTTTTGTTGCTAAATATTCTGCCGCAGGTTCTTTCGTTTGGGTGAAAACATTTGGAACTACCGGAGAAAACGACTGGACTTCCAATAATATTGGAATTGATGACGCAGGAACAATTTGGGTAGAGTCCTCGGTCGGTGGAGACAACAATGAACAAAATTACCCGGTCTATTATGGTTCTCTTAACGATTCTTTGAACTTGTCAGGAAATCAGGATTTTGTCTTTTGCAGATACAGTAATTCCGGAGACTTACTTTCAATAAACGCATTTGGAACAGAGGCTTATGAATTTTCACAAGACTACTTCTTCGACAAGCATACAGGCAAGTCATACATCGCAGGTCATCATACGGCTGATACAACCATTTTTAATCAGGATACACTATTAGTTCGTGGTGGTTTTGCCGATGGCTTTACGGCTGTTGTAAACCCAACTATTTACGCAAAAAATGACCTTCATACAGTATCAACAACGACACAACAAATGATTATGGTATTAATGAATGATATTTACCCAACTGCTCCTGTTTTAACAATTGTTCAAGGACCAACACATGGTAATGCATTTGTAATGGGCGGTAATCACATTGCCTATACTGCAACAGGAACCTTCAGCGGTAATGACACCATTCGATATAGAATTTGTGAAAGCAATGAATGCGATGAAGCACTATTAGTTGTTACCAATAATTTTTTAACCTCCAACCATGAACTCATTGATGATTTCGACGTTGAGGTATTTCCTAATCCTTCTTCACAAACTATCTCATTAAGATCTCCCAAATTAGAATCATATAAAGTAAGTATATTTAATAATATCGGGCAATTAGTTATGTCACTTGAAAGTAAGGAAACCATTAAACCCATAGATATTTCGAACTTTGATTCAGGGATATACAACATAATTCTAATCGATAAAAATAGGAACGATAAAAGAATAATTAAATTTTTAAAACAGTAACCCCACAACCTGCAATTCAAAGATTATTCTCATGAAAATTTGTTTTATCTTCTTAATAGCACTATTCGTAATCTCTTGTCAAAAAAAGATAGAAGAAACTGATTCATTTGCGTTAACTTATCCAGATTATTTTCCGACTCCAATATATGACTTCACAAATAATGAATTAACCAAATCCCGTTTTTTACTTGGAAAAAAATTGTTCTTCGACACGCAATTATCAAATGATGGGACTATTTCATGTAATTCTTGTCACGCACAAGTTCATGGTTTCGCTGATCACAATGTTGCTTTTAGCGCAGGTGTAAACGGAGCTTTGGGAAACAGAAATTCACCGTCTATTGCAAATATGATTTGGTCATCGTCTTTTATGTGGGACGGTGGCGTTAATCATATCGAAGTTTTTTCCGTGGCACCAATAACTAATCCGCTGGAAATGCACGAAACAATGTCTAACGTTGTTTATAAACTGAATAAAAATGAAACTTATAAAAAGGAATTTAAAGCAGCCTATGGAAAAGATGTGATTACCGATCAAGATTTGCTCCGAGCTCTGACAATTTATATGTCCATGATTGTTTCTTGTGACTCAAAATACGATCAGGTTCGACAAGGGAAAATAAATTTCACCGCAGATGAGGCATCAGGATATGAATTGTTTCAACAAAAATGTGCCAGTTGTCATTCGGAGCCACTTTTCACAAATTATCAATTTGTCAACAACGGTCTGGATTCTGTGTTCTCCGATCTAGGCAGAGCAAACATCACATTAAATCCCTCTGATAATGGGAAATTCAAAACACCTTCTTTGAGAAATGTTGAACTGACCTATCCCTACATGCACGACGGACGTTTTTGGACGCTTAGCCAAGTTTTAGATCATTACAGCAGCGGAATTCAACTGTCTGAAACCCTCGCTCCTGAGCTACAAAATGGAATTTCGTTGAGCCTCTCGGAAAAACAACAGTTAATTGCTTTTCTAAAAACACTGACCGATAACAAACTGCTTTCAAATAGTTTGTTTTATTAATTTTTCAATTGTTTTTTCAAATAAATACAATCATTCAGTGGATCTAAATTTTGAATCAACTGATATTTTTCTTATCTTCATTAAATGAACGACAAAAACCCTTCCACTGATTTCGATATTTCAGAATTCACACAAAACCTTGTTAACCAAACCAATAAAAGTGTATTCTTAACCGGAAAAGCAGGAACAGGTAAAACTACATTGCTTCGGAAAATTGTCAGCACAACGCATAAAAACACAGCCATTGTCGCTCCAACAGGAATAGCGGCTTTAAATGCGGGTGGAGTTACCATTCATTCGTTCTTTCAACTTCCTTTCGGATGCTTTATTCCTGAATTTGAAAGTCCGCAATTGGAAATCTATATCAAACATGAAAACAAAACGACCTTAAAACGCCATTTCAAAATTAGTAGTCAACGCATTTCCTTGATTCGAAGTTTGGAGCTTTTAATCATCGATGAAGTGAGTATGTTGCGCGCTGATTTGCTAGATGCAATCGATTGGACACTTAAAAATATTCGAAAAAACAACCAATCTTTCGGTGGTATTCAGGTTCTTTTTATAGGTGATTTACTCCAACTTCCTCCGGTTGTCAAACGTGAAGAATGGCAATTTTTAAGTCCCTATTACAATGG
>JBIIVA010000047.1:0-14725 GCA_044339705.1 Crocinitomicaceae bacterium | reverse complement strand
AAATCGAGATGCACGTTTTTTCCAGAAAACAACTCGAAAACCTTGCGCTTGTAATCTCAATTACTGCTTTATATTGCTATAAATCAATAGGTTCGAGTTTTTCAGCAAGCCCTAATTAAAAAATAATTGATTTTTCACATATCATCCTCCGCCTAATTGGATTCGCAACACTAGGCAAATTTAAATCCAAAATTATATTTTTTCCCATTCGAATTTTCTTGAGTTCAAGGGGAATCCTCACCTTGGGTTTTTTCAATCGTGTTAATTTCACCATGAATCCAATCAACCTGCACATAACCAGAATGAAAAGGACAACACCTTTATTCATGGTTTATTACACTAAGTCTATAGATCAAATTTAATTCCTTGAGCCAAGGGTAAACTATCGGTGTAGTTAATGGTATTGGTTTGTCTGCGCATATAGATTTTCCATGAGTCAGAACCAGATTCACGTCCACCACCTGTTTCCTTTTCACCACCAAATGCTCCGCCTATTTCAGCTCCTGAAGTTCCAATATTTACATTCGCTATCCCACAATCAGATCCTGCATGTGATAAAAATGCTTCGGATTCTTTAAGATCATTCGTCATGATAGCTGATGAAAGACCTTGAGGAACTCCATTTTGAAGAGCAATGGCGTTGTGAACATTTCCATTGTATTTGATTAAATACAAGATTGGAGCAAAAGTCTCGTGTTGAACAATTGAGAAATGATTTTCAGCTTCGATGATACAAGGTTTCACATAGCAACCTGATTCATATCCGGATCCAGACAAAACGCCACCTTCTACGATAACTTTTCCACCTTCTTTTTTCGCAGATTCAATGGCAATCAAATAATTTTGAACGGCATCTTTGTCGATCAACGGACCAACATGATTGTTTTGATCCAATGGGTTACCGATTCGAAGCTGTTTGTAGGCATTTACCAATGCTTCCTTAACCTTATCATAAACACTTTCGTGAATAATCAATCTTCTTGTGGAGGTGCATCTTTGCCCAGCAGTTCCAACCGCACCGAACACTGCTCCTGGAACAACCATTTTCAAATCAGCTGTTGGAGTGATGATAATCGCATTATTTCCTCCCAATTCAAGCAATGAACGCCCAAGTCGCTCTCCAACAGCGGCGCCAACAGATTTCCCCATTCGCGTTGAACCGGTTGCAGAAACCAATGGTACTCGTTTATCATTTGCCATTAATTTCCCAATATCTCCTCCGCCAATAACTAACCCTGAAACTCCTTCCGGAACCCCATTCGCATCGAATACTTGTTTTGTTATTTGTTGGCAAGCAATTGCAGTGATTGGTGTTTTTTCAGATGGTTTCCAAACACAAACATCTCCACAAACCCATGCAAGTGCTGTGTTCCAATTCCATACGGCAACGGGAAAATTAAATGCTGATATTATTCCTACAATTCCAAGTGGGTGATATTGCTCGTACATGCGGTGTCCAGGACGTTCCGAGTGCATGGTTAATCCGTATAATTGACGAGACAAACCAACGGCAAAATCACAGATGTCAATCATTTCTTGAACTTCACCCAACCCTTCTTGAAGTGATTTACCCATTTCATAAGAAACCAACTTACCAAGCGGCTCTTTGTACTCACGAATTTTTTCTGCTAGCTGACGGACAATTTCTCCTCGTTTTGGAGCCGGAATTAATCTCCACTCAAGAAATGCTTCTTGTGCTTTTAAAATGACCGCTTCATAGTCTGCTTCTGTTGCTGCATTAACGGAGGCAATTAATTTTCCGTCTACAGGAGAATAAGAATCGATTTTCTCTCCTCTCGTTTTGAACCATTTTACACCTGTTGAGGCCCCGTTATTTGTTGATTCAATTCCTAGGGTTTCAAGAATCCCTTGAATTTCCGTCATTGTCGCAGTTACTGTCATATCAAAAATTTGAACAAAGTTAATCCAAATTATTTGGAGCGTAATGAATTCAAGTAGTTGGTTTTGTAAAAATTATGGTTAAAAGAAGTCTTTTTTCAATTCAGCTACTACTTCTGCAATTGGCTTGATTTCACGAACATATTCGATGGACGGACCTGCACACCATACCGTTTTGTAGGTGGAGCTAAATGCCGCATTTCTAAGACTTTTCATTCCGCGCATGAAAGTCAACGCTTTAAACCATTTTTTAAGTTTTTTATTTCTGTTTAGGATTCGTTCCAGCCAATTCTGACTCGTTCCTACTTTTTGAACGTAAGGTGTATTGATAACAGTGCAGGGAGTTCCAGATAATTTGGTTGTAAGAACAATGTCTTTTGCCCCATACTTTACGCAAGCTCGCTTGTATTCCTCCGAAACAGGGGCTTCTTTTGTGGCAATAAAAATCGACCCCATCGAAACACCGTCTGAACCTAGTTCTAACATTTCTTTAATTCCTCTACCTGTTCCAATTCCTCCTGCCGAAAAAACCGGGATTTTAAGTTCTTTTTTAAGTTGCGGTATTAATTCCTTGTATGACGTTGGACCTGCGTGACCACCCGCTTCTTTACAAACGGCAATTACAGCGTCGGCGCCTAGTTTTTCAACTTTCAATGCGAAATTTAAGTCAGTCACATCACAAAAAACTTTAATCTTATATTTTTTTGCCTTACGAATGGTTTCTTCGGGTGAACCCAACGAAGTAATAAAAAAATCAACTTGCTCCTCGCAACAAACACGAAGTTGTTCTTTGTAAAGAAAATTCGAATTGTTTACAATCAAATTAATACCAAACGGACCTTTCGCTTCTGTTTTTATTTTTCGAATCGCTCGACGTAAATCATCTGTGTCACGATAATTTAAAGCAGGAATTGCACCGGTAATTCCCGATTTGATGGCCTCAATGATCATATTTTCATTTGAAACTAAAAACATAGGAGCCATTATCACAGGAAATTCAATTCCCAATAGTTCACAAAGTTTGGTATTCAACTTTTCCATTAGTCGAAGTTATTAATAATAAAATATTTACGAGAATTATTTTAGTTAAGTTTTATATTTGCACAAATAAAAGTTCTTTTATGAAAAAGCTATTTCTTGGAATTTTCGGTTTATTAACTACCACGGTTTTCTCTCAAAAAGTTTATTCTGTGAAATATTCAAGTCAAGCCGATGTAAAAGTGTTCGTAGTAAAATACGAAAGTCAGGCCGACTTGAAGGTCTACAAAGTCAAGTATGAAAGTCAAGCTGGTGACAACAACGGGAAATGGTTCTTTACCGATTATGAAAGTCAAGCCAAAAAGAAATTATTTTTCGTGGATTATGAAAGTCAAGCGGATTTAAAAATATTCTTTGTCGACTACGAAAGTCAAGCCGGTTGGAAAAATTCTTCTAAAAAACACCTACTTTATTAGATTCTATTGAGTCCGCTTGAATTATTCGCCGTAGTTTTTGGAATTCTTTACCTCGGGCTAATTTCTTTTCATCAAAGAATCGGTTGGTTTTTTGGCTGTTTAAGTTCAATTATTTATGTTATTTTTTGCGCACAACAAGAGCTTTATATTCAATCCGTACTTCAGTTTGTATATGTAATTTTAGGTGTTTATGGATTCTTGAATTGGAACAAAAATAACGATCTGAGGATTATTCGAATTTCAATAAAAAAACATTTATCAATTATTCTTTTGGGATTTATTTTTAGTCTATTTCTGGGTAAATTCATGTCCACTACAGAGCAAAAGTCACCCTATTTAGACGCTTTTGTTTCTGTATTTTCGGCTGTTGCCACGATATTAGCTACCAGGTCCATTTTGGAAAATTGGGCTTACTGGTTGGTGGTCAATGTCCTTTCGATCATATTGTTTTGGACTCAAGGACTTCAAATGACAACTTGTCTTTGTTTCATTTATTTCGCCGGATCTATTTTTGGCTATTATAATTGGAAAAAAATCGAAGATTCTCAATCGCATAATCTTTTGTAGCATTGATAAAGCGTGTAAAAATAGCGTTTACCGGACCAGAATCGAGTGGAAAATCGACTTTGGCAAAACTTATTGCTGAAACGTTTAGCGGCGATTATGTTGAAGAGTACGCACGAGAATACTTGAATTCAAAGAGTTCCTATGTACAAGCAGATTTAGATGAGATTGCTCGAGTTCAACAAGAAAAATGGGTTCAAAATAGAAATCTTCTGGTTGCGGATACTGAAATGACCGTTCTTAAAATTTGGTCTGAATATCGATTTAACTCTTGTTCAGAATTCATTAAAAAAGGCTATCTAAATCAAGGCTTTGATCATTATTTTCTTTGTAAACCAGATATTCCATGGGAGTATGATCCATTGCGTGAAAATCCAACCAGTCGAGATGAACTTTTTGAACTTTATCATCACGCACTTATTTCAATGAATCGTCAGTTTACCATATTAACTGGTAATTTAAAAACAAGAATGGAAATTTGTAAAAATGTGCTCGCATCAATGAGTGTTTTTCCGAATCCTTAACTTTACAATTAAAACGTAATGAGAACCAAAGAAGAGATTGTTCAGAACTGGCTTCCACGCTACACGGGAAAAAAACTAGAAGAATTTGGGAAATATATATTGTTAACCAACTTCATTGGTTATGTCAATCAATTCGCTGAATGGCACGATGTACAGGTGGAGGGATTAACCCGTCCGATGCAAACGGCCACAAGTAACGGAATTACTATCATAAATTTCAGTATGGGTAGCCCCATGGCTGCAACAATTATGGATTTATTAACGGCCATTGAACCAAAAGCAGCTCTATTTTTAGGAAAATGCGGCGGTTTGAAGAAGAAAAATGAGATTGGCGACTTGATCTTACCCATTGCCGCGATTCGAGGAGAAGGAACTTCCAACGATTATTTTCCTCCAGAAGTTCCTGCATTGCCCTCTTTTAATTTACAAAAGGCGATCTCTTATACAATCCGTCTTCGTGGGCGCGATTATTGGACTGGAACGGTATACTCAACGAACAGAAGAGTTTGGGAACATGACGAGCAATTCAAGGAATATCTTAGAAAAATTCGAGCAATGGCCATCGATATGGAAACCGCAACAATATTCAGTGTTGGGTTCTATAATGAAATCCCTGTTGGAGCTTTGCTTCTCGTTAGTGATCAACCAATGATACCAGATGGTGTTAAAACTGAAGTGAGCGACCAAAAAGTTACTTCCGAATATGTTGCAGATCACCTTCAAATTGGAATCGATTCATTGAAGGAATTACAAAATACAGGAATATCTGTTAAACATTTGAAATTTTAAAATGGGATTTTTCGTTAAAAACATTCCAATGAAACTTATTCCAAAAAGTTTTCATAGAAGTCATTGACCAGAAATGATTTGTCTTCAACAATTACATTTTGAACTTGATTTGCAGCAAGAAAGCGCATGATCACTTTTCGATTCGAGCTATTGTTTTCAATCATTTTAATCGTTGCAACATGCGTTTTTTCATTAAAATCAACAGAAAAAGTATTTTTGTAATAACCTGCATATTTTTCAACATTTTCTTTTAAAACGTTTTGAGGTAAGCTTATTTCAATTGTTCCAGTTTCAACACCCTTTGAAAGATTTGCCTTTTTTGAACAAATAGCAGTATTTGCATCTTGCGCTAAAGAAGAAAAAGTTGCCAAAAGCAGAAGAACGAAGGTGTAAAAAGTTTTCATAAATTGATTTTAATATTTACGAAGTTACAAAAAAACTAGAACTTTACAAAGATGAATCAATTAAGCAAGTATCTCCAAGAAAGCCGAATTGAAGCCGGTTGTGATGAGGCCGGTCGTGGGTGTTTAGCAGGCCCTGTTGTTGCAGCAGCCGTAATTTTAGATCCGAGCAAGGAAATTAATGGCCTCAATGATTCCAAACAAATATCGGATAAAAAGCGTCGAGAATTGTATGAATTGATTTGCCTTAATGCCCTGTCTTTTGCTATTTCTATTGTCGATCACAAGAAAATTGACGAGATAAATGTTTTGAACGCTAGTATTTATGCTATGCACCGAGCTGTTGATGATTTAAAAATAAAACCAGCATGGTTGCTTATTGATGGGAATAGATTTCAAGCTTATCCGAATATACCTCATTCATGCATTGTAAAAGGTGATTCTAAATTTCAATCCATCGCAGCAGCGTCCATACTAGCAAAAACCTACAGAGATGATTTCATGTTAAAACTTCATGAAGAATTTCCGGAATACAATTGGAAAAAGAACATGGGTTATCCAACAAAAGAACACAGACAGGTCATTGAGAAATTAGGCCCCACCAAATACCATCGCATGTCGTTTAAATTACTGCCTGATTCCATTCAACTGAGTATGTTTTAATTTTGGTTTCTTATGAAATGAATTCTCAAATCGAACAAGAATCAATTTTATTATTTATCTTTAATACAAGACATACATAAATGCGCAAGGTACTTTTTATAGATTCAGTTCACCCTATATTAGCCGAACGACTTTCCAGTAGGGGATTTTCTTGTGTTGACGGAACAAAAATGAGCGCATTGGAAATCGAACGAGAATTAAAAGACTCTTATGGGCTTGTAATAAGGGCAAGATTTATTTTAGATAGGGAATTTTTAAATTCAGCGCTCAACTTGAAATTTATTGCGCGCTCAGGATCCGGACTTGAAAATATAGATCAACTATTTTGCAAAGAAAGAGGAATTCAACTCTTTAATTCTCCTGAGGGGAATAGAAATGCAGTTGCCGAACATGCGCTGGGAATGCTCCTGTCATTATTAAACAAACTAAATCAAGCCGATCGTCAAGTAAAAAAAGGCATTTGGGATCGTGAAGGCAATCGAGGAGAGGAGTTAGATGGGAAAACCGTGGCCATAATTGGTTATGGTAATAATGGTTCAGCATTTGCTAAAAAACTGAGAGGGTTTGATGTAAAAATCTTGGCGTATGATAAATATAAATCAGGATTTGGTGATCATCATGTTCACGAATGCACACTAGAAGCAATTTTTCAGCAAGCTGATGTAGTTAGCTTTCATATTCCATTGAACAAAGAAACGAAATACTTCATTGATGCCTCCTTTCTAAATCGTTTTGAAAAGCAAATAAGGCTTTTGAATTTATCACGTGGAAAAATTGTCAATACAAAAGATTTGGTTGAGGCCTTGAAATCAAAAAAAGTAATTGGTGCTTGTTTGGATGTATTGGAATTTGAAAAGAAAAGTTTCGAGTCCTTTTTTGAGCAACATTTACCCGAAGAATTCAATTACTTAACTAATTCGGAACATGTAATTCTTTCGCCTCATGTTGGTGGTTGGACAGTTGAAAGCTACTTTAAGTTAAGTAATGTACTAGCAGATAAAATTATTGACTGGCATCAAGACAACAATTGAACGTTTTGTAAAGTCTAAATTGCTTCACAGAATTAGCAGACAAAGCTCAGGGATTGCATTAAACTTGTTACCTTTGTTAGAAACAAGAGACAATGACAATTATCAATAAAGAAGCTGAATTTCTCGAAAGCAGCTGTATCGCAATTCTTCTTGGGAAAGGAACATTAAAAAAGAATCAAGTCGATTCATTCCAGTCCAAGGAAAGTCTTGAACTTTTTTTGAAGTCGGATAAAAAATTTGACTTTGTAAAGACAGAAAATCGCTTCGTTTTTCTCGTTAAAGAAGATCAAAAATCAGAGGAACTGCGTGTTTTAGGTTCAAAAATTCAAGGTTTTATAGCAGATTCACACGAGCGAATTTCAATTTTGGGAAAAGAGAAAGCCGTGATTTCTCTTGCAGAAGGAATAGCTTTGTCTAATTATCAATTCAATCGGTTTTTCTCAAAGCCAAAGAGCAACAAATTGAATACAATTTTAATTGAATCTTAAATCGAACTTGATAAAATTAGTGAGTTAAATAATACCATCAAATCGGTTTATTGGACAAGAGATGTTGTCAATACACCCGTTTCACATTTAAATGCATCACAATTAGCTGAGGAGATAGTAGGTTTAGGAAAGGAAGCAGGTTTTTCAGTGCAAGTTTTGGAAAAAATCCAGATTGAGTCTTTGAAAATGGGAGGATTACTAGCTGTTAATAAAGGATCCATAGACCCACCAACTTTTACAATCGCAGAATATAAGCCAAAAAAGGTAAAAAATAAAAAGCCAATAGTACTTGTTGGAAAAGGAGTGGTTTACGATACAGGCGGTTTAAGTTTAAAACCCACCCCAGGCTCCATGGATACCATGAAAAGTGATATGGCTGGTGCTGCAGCTGTAGCGGGAGCAATTTATCTTGCTGCGCTGCAAAAACTACCTTTACACATTGTTGCGCTTATCCCTGCCACAGACAACAGACCTGGAGGTAATGCTTACACACCGGGTGATGTCATTACAATGTTTGATGGAACAACTGTTGAAGTATTAAATACGGATGCCGAAGGACGTATGATTTTGGCAGATGCATTAGCATACTCTGGAAAATACAATCCGGAAATTGTAATTGATGCTGCTACTTTAACAGGGGCTGCAGTGCGCGCAATCGGAACGGAAGCAAGTATCATCATGGGTAATGCTAAAGATTCCTACTTTGAAAGTTTAGAAAAAGCAGGTTTTGAAACTCACGAACGAGTTGTACGTTTCCCATTTTGGGATGACTACAAAGAACACATGAAATCCAAAATTGCAGATTTAAAAAATATTGGAACTGCCAATGCTGGGATGATTTCCGCTGGAAAATTCTTGGAGCACTTTTGTAAATCGCCATACATACACATGGATGTTGCCGGGCCTACATGGTTAGATTCGAAAGAAAACTACCGTGGCTTCGGTGCAACAGGAGCTGGAGTGCGTTTGTTATATGAATTTTTTAAGACACATTATTTATAATGGAAGTAAACAGAGAATTACTGAGAGTTGGGATTACGATAGGGGACATAAATGGAATTGGACCTGAAATCATTGTTAAATCATTAAGAGATAATCGGATTATGTCCGATTTTACTCCTGTTATTTACGGTTCAAATAAAGTCATTTCTTTCTACAAGAGAAACCTTAATGTTCAAGACTTTAATTATGTTATTTGCAAATCTGCAGACGAGATACAGAGTAAAAAGATAAACTTGATAAATCTTTGGAATGATGAATTTGAAATTACTCCAGGCGTATCAAATGATTTGGGTGGTAAATATGCTTTTAAATCACTTGAGGCAGCCACTTCAGATATTGCATCCGGGAAAATCGATGTGCTTGTAACAGCGCCCATTTCAAAAGACAACATACAGAAAGCTGGATTTCAATTCCCTGGTCATACAGAATATTTAGCTGATTTATCCGGAGTAAAGAACGCGTTGATGGTTTTAGTCTCCCCATTCTTGAGAGTCGCATTGGCTACAACTCACATACCGCTGAAGGAAATCAGCACGGTGTTAAACAAAGATCTAATTATTTCAAAAATCAAACAGTTCGAAAGTTCCCTGAAAAAAGATTTTGGCATTCAGCGACCGCGAATCGCTGTTTTTGGACTGAATCCCCATGCTGGAGAAAATGGAAAATTAGGAACAGAGGAACAAGAAGTAATCCTGCCGGCAATTTCTGTTGCGAAAAATGAAGGAATTTTGGCATATGGGCCCTTCGCGGCCGATGGCTTTTTTGGATCTCAAATTAAAACTCAATTTGATGGTGTTTTGGCTATGTATCATGATCAAGGATTGACCGCATTTAAGGCATTGTCTTTTGAAGACGGCGTAAATTTTACCGCAGGTTTACCCATTGTAAGAACTTCGCCTGATCATGGAACAGCCTTTGATATATCGGGAAAAAATAGTGCTTCTGAGCAATCTTTTAGAAGTGCTATCTACTTAGCAATCGACATTTATAGAAACCGAAAATTTTTAAAACAAATATCGTCAAATCCACTCCCCTTTAATTTGGATGATAAACACAAAAAGCATGGGGACAAAGATGAGTAAAATAGAGTTTTTTCTTTTCAAATAATATTATTACATTTGCCGTCCGATTTTTTGATTTTGGATTCAAATGAAAAATGCCTTTCATATATCTTTTGTAGGATTGAAAATTGGCAAACACGAATTTGAATTTGATGTTAATAATTCGTTCTTTGAAACATTGCCTTATTCCTTAATAGAAAAAGGAGATTTAAAAGCGTGGTTAACTCTTGAGAAAAAGGAAACTATGCTCTTAGCCTCTTTTTATGTTGATGGTACAGTAGAAATGGTTTGTTCTAGATGCAATGAGCCAATGCAAGCTGAAGTGGAAGGTGGCTTAGATCTTATTTACAAATTCGGTCATGAGTCCTACGATGATGAAAATCTAATCGTTATCTCACAAGATAGCTATGAAATCGATGTGACTAAGCCGATTTATGAGCTCATAACTGTTTCTCTACCCTCAAGACCCGTTCATGAGGAAGGCGAATGTGATGAAGAAATGGTTAAGTTGTTAGAAAAGTTTCAAATAAAAGAAAAAAGAGATAATGATGAATCAGATCCACGTTGGTCTGCATTGAAAAACTTAAATTGATAATTAATAAGTTATGGCACATCCTAAACGAAAGATTTCCAAAACGCGTCGCGACAAGCGCAGAACCCACAAAAAAGCGATAGCTAATAACGTTGCTACTTGTCCGACAACTGGTCAGCCTCATCTTTTTCATCATGCTCATTGGCATGAAGGGAAATTATACTACAAAGGAAAAGTAGTTGCTGAAAAAGAAGTTGCCGCAGAATAATCTCTTGTCGATTTTTCACTAAATGAGAATCGGTCTTGACGTTTCAGGTGGAGATTTTGCGCCGGATGCGAATCTGTCCGGTGCGATTTTGGCTTTAAGTGATTTGCCAAGTAACGCTCACATTGTTTTGCTCGGCGATGAATTAAGAATTTCAAATTGGCTCAAGGAAAAGTCTTTTAACGCTTCTAAAATTGAAATCGTTCATGCGCCGGAAGTTATAACTTTTAACGATCATCCAACTCGGGCAATCCCTAAAAAACCTAATAGCTCAATAGCCGTTGGTTTTGAATTATTGGCCAAAGGAGCGCTTGATGTGTTCGCCAGTACAGGAAACACAGGAGCAATGCTAGTTGGATCAATGTATAAATTAAACACCGTCCCTGGTATAATTCGTCCATGCATTACGTCAACCCTTCCTGCGATAGATGGATCAAAGACTATTTTACTCGATGTTGGTTCTAACGCTGATTGCAAAGCCGATGTTTTATATCAATTTGCTGTTTTAGGTGCGCTTTATTCAAAACATGTTCACAGCGTAGAAAACCCGCGTGTTGCTTTATTAAATATTGGTGAAGAGGAATCCAAAGGAAATCTTCTTACGTTGGCAGCATATAAACTTCTTCAGGAATCTGATGAAATTAATTTCGTAGGAAATCTTGAAGGGCGAGATTTATTCATGGGAAAAGCCGATGTTATTGTATGCGATGGATTTACCGGAAATGTGGTACTAAAAGAGGCAGAAGGAATTTATACTTTAATGAGAAAAAGAGGAATCCGAGATGAATATTTTGATCGGTTTAATTACGAAAATTATGGAGGAACACCAATTTTAGGGGTAAAAGGAAACGTAATTATAGGTCATGGTATTTCAAATGATATCGCAGTTAAAAACATGATTCTTCATGCTTACGAAGTTTCAAATTCAGGACTGGCAAATAAAATAAATGATGCTTTTAACTAAACTATGAATAAAATTACTGCCGCGATTACAGGTGTTCAAGGCTATGTTCCAAAAGATATTCTTTCAAACGGGGACTTAGCTAAAATCGTTGACACTTCTGACGAGTGGATTACCACAAGAACAGGGATTAAAGAACGTCGCATTATGAAAAATGGGGCATCCTCAGATATGGCGGCAGAGGCAGTTAAAGGTCTTCTTGAAAAGACGAAAACAAATCCACTTGATGTTGACTTAGTTGTATTGGCAACAGTAACGCCTGATTATCCATTTCCAAGCACAGCGAACTTGCTATGCGATAAGGTTGGCATGACAAATGCTTGGGGATTTGACCTCAAAGCAGCTTGCTCGGGTTTTATTTATGCCATAGCTACGGGAGCGCAATTTATCGAAACTGGTCGCTACAAAAAAGTAATTGTTGTCGGAGTCGATAAAATGACTTCAATTCTGGACTATCAAGATCGAACAACTTGTGTGATTTTCGGAGATGGAGCGGGTGCGGTTTTACTTGAACCTAATTCCGAAGGACTCGGAGTCATTGATTTTATACTTCGATGCGATGGATCTGGTGTAGAATATTTAGTGCAGCCTGCCGGTGGATCCGTTAATCCACCAACCCATGAAACTGTGGAAAATCGAATGCATTTTGTGAAGCAAGAAGGAAAGCAAGTGTTCAAATTCGCCGTTACAAATATGGCGGAAGTTTCAGCAGAAATCATGGATAAAAATAACTTATCGAGTGAGGACGTAGATTGGTTAGTTCCGCATCAAGCTAATTTAAGAATTATCGATGCTACTGCTGATCGTATGGGTTTACCAAAAGATAAGGTAATGATCAATATTGAGAAATATGGTAACACTACTGCCGGCACACTTCCTCTTTGTTTGTGGGATTATGAAAAACAACTTAAAAAAGGGGACACATTAATCTTGTCTGCCTTCGGAGGAGGATTTACTTGGGGGGCTGTTTATTTAAAATGGGCTTACAATTCTTAAAAAATTTAACTTTGTTTTAAAAATAAAATATGAATATCGAAGAAATCAAAGATTTAATAAAACTAGTTTCAAAGAGTGGAATCGGTAAGGTATCAATTGAAAGCGAAGGATTTAAAATCGAAATTAAAGGTGGAAGTTCCTCTAGTAGCGAACCGATTTATGTGCAAGCACCTCAGCCTGTTGCGGTTCAACCGATTACAGCCACGCCAATTGCGGTTTCGGCGGCAGTTCCTAGTGTTTCCGCAGCTCCTCCGGTTGTCTCCAATGAAGCAAATGATGAGTCAAAATATATTACTGTAAAGTCGCCCATGATTGGTACTTTTTACAGAACACCTGGCCCTGATAAAGATCCTTTTGTAAACGTTGGATCCAATATTCAGAAAGGAGATAAACTTTGTATCATTGAAGCGATGAAAACCTTTAATGAGATTGAAGCTGAAGTATCTGGAAAAATCGTTAAAGTTTTGGTTGATAATGCGAGTCCGGTGGACTATGATCAGCCTTTATTTTTGGTAGATCCTGCATAAATTTGGTTATTAAGTTAACGAAAACAAAATCTTATGTTTAAGAAAATTCTTGTTGCCAATCGCGGTGAGATAGCGATGCGTGTTATCCGTACTTGTAAAGAAATGGGCATCAAAACAGTTGCGGTATATTCCACTGCAGACAAAGAAAGTTTACCAGTTCGCTTTGCAGATGAAGCTGTTTGTATCGGCCCTCCTGTCAGCAAATTGTCCTATTTATCTATACCCAACATAATGGCTGCTGCAGAAATAACAAATGCGGATGCCATACATCCAGGATATGGTTTTCTTTCTGAAAACGAAGAGTTTTCAAGTGTTTGTCAAAAACATGGCATTAAATTTATTGGTGCTTTACCTGAGCAAATTGCAGGCATGGGCGATAAAGCAACAGCAAAGGCAACCATGATAGCTGCCGGAGTTCCATGCATTCCAGGATCAAAAGGTTTATTGCAAGATTTAAACGATGCCAAAAAAACGGCAAAAGAAATCAAATATCCAGTTATTCTAAAAGCAACAGCAGGTGGCGGTGGTAAGGGAATGCGAATCGTTTGGAAGGAAGAAGATATAGAAGCGGCATGGGATTCAGCTCGACAAGAGGCTGGAGCAGCTTTCGGGAATGACGGAATCTATATGGAGAAATTTATTGAAGAACCGCGTCACATTGAGATTCAAATTGCAGGAGATCAGTACGGAAATGCTTGTCACCTCTCCGAAAGAGATTGTTCCATTCAACGTCGTCATCAAAAATTAGTGGAAGAAACACCATCGCCATTTATGACGGATGAGTTGCGTGAAAAAATGGGGCAGGCGGCAATTAAGGCCGCAAAAGCAGTGAAGTATGAAGGTGTTGGAACTGTTGAATTTCTAGTTGATAAGAACCGTGATTTTTATTTCATGGAAATGAATACGCGCATTCAAGTTGAACATACCATTACCGAGGAAGTAATTGATTTTGATTTGATTAAGGAGCAAATTTTGATAGCAGCAGGTAAACCCATTTCAGGTAAAAACTATTATCCTCATATGCATGCTATCCAGTGTCGCATCAATGCAGAGGATCCATATGCCGACTTCAGACCTTCACCTGGAAGAATAACTGATTACCATTGTCCGGGAGGGCATGGTGTTCGAATTGATTCACATGTATATTCAGGTTACACCATTCCGCCGAATTATGACTCTATGATTTCCAAATTGATCGTAGTTGCTCAAACCCGCGAAGAAGCAATCCTTAAAATGAAAAGAGCGTTGGACGAATACATCATTGAAGGTGTTAAAACAACAATCCCTTTCCATCAGAAATTGATGTCGAATGAAGACTTCAATAAAGGAAACTTTACAACGAAGTTTATGGAGTCTTTTGAGTTTTAAATAATTATACTTATTTCTTTCAGAAAAAACCGATTTACAATGATATAATCGGTTTTTTTTTGTTACTTAGTAAGCGTTTTTAAGGGGACAAATCATTTTTCTGGGGATTAGGCGTATAATTTCTCTAATCTGAACAGGAAAAACTTTGTGTCTGTCACACCCCTCAAATTGGCTCTAAACAACTTTATTTTAGCATTGAA
>JBIIVA010000206.1:0-4034 GCA_044339705.1 Crocinitomicaceae bacterium | reverse complement strand
AATCCAGAGATAATTTGTTTCTTTTGTTCTTCTAATTCTGCTTCGATCAATGCTTTGTGAGAAACAACTACGTTTCTAAATTCTTCATTGATTTTCACTACTTTAAATTCCATGTTTTTACCAACGTAAACGTCATAGTCACGGATTGGCTTCACATCAATTTGAGAACCTGGTAAGAATGCTTCGATTCCGAAAACATCCACGATAAGTCCACCTTTTGTTCTGCACTTCACGTAACCTGTGATGATTTCACCTGAACGCAATACGTCATTCACACGAATCCAAGCACTGTGCATACGTGCTGTTCTGTGAGAAACAATCAACTGCCCTGTTTTGTCTTCACGACATTCAACATAAACATCAACTGTATCTCCAACCTTTAAATCTGGGTTGTAACGGAATTCATTTGCAGCAACAACTCCTTCAGATTTATAACCGATGTTAACGATTACTTCTTTCTTGTTGAGCATTGCAACAGTTCCCTGAATCACTTCTTTTTCGTTAATTGAAGTAAGGGTTTTTTCATAACGATCAGACATTTCTGAACGTTGAACTTTTGAGTAGCCGTCTAATTGTAGAGCTTCCCAATCAAAATCTGCAGTTCCCTGCGGGTCAATAGAATTTGCCATGTGGCTTTAAAATTTGTATTTCAGAATCCTCTTACTTCTGAAAGTGGTTAGTAAAAAATGTCACAAAAAGAGGTGTGACCTTGATTTAAGGGTGCAAAGATAGGGATTTTTTTGTCTATTGCTTATTTTGAAGCTCAATTTTTAGTTCAGATGACATAACTATCCGAAAGTTTAAAAATCTGAAAAGTCCCTTATTTTTGGTTTCGACAAAAAAAACAAACTTTCATGGGACTTTTCAGAAGAAACAAAAATAGCAACAAGCCAGTTATTCGACAAATTATTGACCTGATTCCTTCTCACTTATTGAGAAAAGTTATTCAACAACACCAATCTGATAGGGGTTGCCATAAATACAAGGCTTACGATCAATTGGTTGCATTATTGTTCGGACAGCTGTGTCGATGTAGTACGCTGGAGGATATTTCCGTTGGTATTGGTGCTTCCAAGACCTATATTCGAGATTTAGGATTGCAACAGAGTCCAGCAAAATCAACAATGAGCGACGGCAATAAAAAGCGTGACTACAAAGTATTCGAAAGTCTGTATATGAACCTATTAACTTATTACAGCAACATGTTAAAACAGCATAACTATCGGCAAGTGATAGAGGAGGTTAAAAACAAAACCATACTCATTCGCGACAGCAGCACAATTAGCTTATGTTTAAGTATTTTTGATTGGGCAAAGTTTCGGACAGCTAAAGGAGGAATTAAAATACATACTCAGTGGGATGAGGCCATGATGCTTCCCAATCTTGTAAACATTAGTGAAGCGGCTGTTCATGACAGAAAAGGGTTTGAAGATGTTATTTTCCCAAAAGGAACAATAATAATAGAAGATAAAGGATATTGGGATTTTTCAATTATAAAATCACGCATCAAGGCAGAAAATGACTTTGTTACACGAATAAAAGAAAATACAGTTTATACAGTCGTAGAGGAGTTAGAGTTGCCAAAAGACACGGATCAGCATATTTTAATCGATGAAATTATTCATTTGACAGGGCAAAAAGCAAAAGAAATAGAAATTGATAACCAGAAGTTTAGAAGGATTGTCGCATACCATGAAGAGAGAAATACAACAATCGAAATCATCTCTAATAACCTTGACTGGAGTGCTTCGACAATTGCAGAACTTTATAGAAGAAGGTGGGACATCGAAACCTTTTTCAAACTTCTCAAGCAAAATCTAAATGTTAAAACATTTATTGGAACCTCAGAAAATGCAGTCAAATCACAAATTTTTGTTGCTTTAATTACTTATTTATTGATCGAGCTATTAAGAAGAGTAACAGCCAAAGCACAAACAGCATTTTCTAATTTTGTCGAGAAAATCAGAATTTGCCTATCATTTTATCTTTCTCTAGACTATGTGATCAATCAAATTAAACCAAAAGCTCAGCGCGCTGGACCAATTCAAACCAATTTTGACGATATTTTACAGCCAACTTTATTCTGAAAAACGACTTTTTTTCTTAAAAAACAAATAGTACGTAACGAAAAATAAGGGATACAGAAGACTTAAAGGCTTTTTTCAAAAAGTTTCGGATGAATGTGTTCAGATGACGTGAAATCATTTTACACAAAAAAAAATGCTGTTTGCGGGCATTAGCAAATTATCGTCGCCATAAATTAAATTTATAACCAATGAGATTTAAGGCAACAATAGGATTTTTCAGTTAAAAAAGCCAATCAAAATCGTAAGGAATGATAATGTCATGCATAAAATCCAAGTAATCTGAAATTTCTTTCTTCTTTTTGGATTTTGATAACAATATTAAATTCTTTTCCAAAATATTTATTCGTTCAATTATTTCATTTTTTTCTTTTTTTATTTTGGATAATGCCGTTTTATTACTAACGTGAGCATATTCGTGAATTTTTTGAAAACGAGGATTCCATAATGTTGATAAACGTTTATTGCTTAATTCATCGATACGATCTTGTAGCATCGAATTATAAATCTTCAACTGTTCTTCGGATAATTGATTCAAACGATCACTCGTTTTGTGAACCCATTCCAACTCCAACCTCAGTAATTGAGGGAAATCCTTGTTTTGATAAGCGAAGGTTACTCGTTTCATTAATTCCTCTTTCTCCAATTTCAATGTTGGATCCGTTTCCGTATCAGGATGAAGTGCCTTGGAAAGAGCCAAATAAATACTTTTTAAGTCTTTTTTTTGTGCTTCAACTTTTACTTTTTCTAAATACTCTTTTTCGATTTGCTTCTTTGATTTAGTTTTCTTTGAAGTTCTATTTTTTTCGTTTTCATTAGCTTGTTTTTCTTTAAATTTTTCTTCAATTTCATTTTTAAACCTTGCCATTTCAATGGGATCTTCAATATTCACATCGGATAGGTCAACCACCATTTTAAATTGATCAAAAAACATTTGTTCAATTTGTTCTTTTAACTCGTCTATTTGAGTTTCCTTCTCTTCTTCAAAGGTCACTTCATTATAACGGTCATACAATTCGATCTCATCATCTTTCGCCTCCACAACCTCAAATGCTTGGTCGAGCAAATGCCTTATCAAGTCATTGATTTGCTCTTTCGTTTTTTTTGAAAATTTATGTTCAATTGCGAGTTTATCGATAGCAAAAGCAGCCTTTATATTGATTCTCGCCTCTTTTTCTTCAACTGGATTAACCTCTTTTACATAAGCATTTAATAATTTCTGAAGGTTCTCCTCTATGTTCACAATTTCTTCTTCTAATTCTTCAATCCTTTTTGATAGTTTGTTGAATTTCTGCTGTTCTTTGGAAAGAAGTTTAGCGGATTTTATAGCAATTTGAATTTCTGTTGTATTTGACATTTCAGAAAATTCTTCGCCATCAAATAAATTGAGTTGCTTCATGCAGAGATTTCAGTTTAATTAGCAGAATTGATATCCAAGTCTGGTTTACAAAGTAAAGTTATAAATTGGAAACAAATTTTAGCATTTATTTTAACTAATTTCACCACAAATTGGGAAAAAACATCCCTCCCATTTATTTTGCAAGTCAAGTTTTTCTATCGAAGTCAACACAAGTTTCTATTCAATTAATTGTTTCGTAACTAATCAGTAACTTTCAACTCAGCAACCACAAACAATGCATTAAGTACATTTTGACCGTTTTTTATAGCAGCGTCTGTAATGGATCAAGGATAAGTTTAACTGTTGTCATCACACAAAATATTGTGCTTCCTGTGCTGTCTTTATCACCAAAAAATGTGCACGCCAAATGTGCACGTTTCATCAATTTTCAGTCGTGTGCACGTGCATTTGCACGCCATTTTGCGTTAAAATAGAAAATGTGATTTGATCCAAATTGGAAAAAACGGCGTAATTGACCACCTTAAATCGGTCGATATTGACCAGTCATTTTCATTTGCCTAAAAGAACGATTCATGAGTGTTATCTCAATG
>JBIIVA010000205.1:0-4035 GCA_044339705.1 Crocinitomicaceae bacterium | reverse complement strand
TGTATCCTGCAATTGATCTATTTACTGGAGAAAAGGAACGAGGAACAATTGAAACATTACTTACAACTCCTGTAACTCGTTGGCAAATTTTAAGTGGCAAAATGTTAGTCGTGGTTTTGTCTGGCCTACTAGCTGCAACTTGTTCCTTGCTCGGACTTTTCATTTCCATTGAATTTCTCGATATTGTCGAAAATCAGGAGTTATTAAAAATAATTCATGAAATTTTAAGTTTTTCCTTTTTAATAACAATGTTTTCATTACTCATTCCCTTAACTGTTTTCTTTGCAGGAGTAATGATTCCAGTTGCTGTTTACGCCAAAACATTCAAAGAAGCACAAAGTATTATTACACCCTTGAATATTGTAATGGTTCTACCTGCAATGATTGGCTTTTTTCCAGGAATTGAATTAAATTTTAAAACAGCCTGTATTCCTGTAGTAAATGTAGTTTTGGCAACGAAAGAGTTAATCGCAGGAACATTGGAAGTAAACTATTTGTTACTGAGCTTCGTGATTATGCTTTTTTTGGCGTTCATTTCTGTAATTATCTCCTATCGGCAATTTGGTAAAGAAACCAATATTTTGACTTAGCGGATTAGGTGGAAGAAACCCGTTTTCACACCGTCTTCATAATCCAAACGATACGAATAAACACCATCCTCAACTTCTTTTCCATCTGCTGTAATTCCTTCAAATGGTGGTTCATTATTATTTTGCTGATGGATCAAAATCCCCCAACGATTGTAAATGTACAACGTATATTCTTGGCATGTTTTAAAATAATTATCCAAGTCAAATTTGTCATTTGCTCCATCTGAATTTGGTGTAAATACATTCGGGAATTCAAAATCATCAAAGGTGTAAATATTTATAATTGATAATTCTATCTCAGATGGTGGTGACTCACAACCATTCACAGTTACAGTAGCTGAATAGATACCCATATCTTCAATTTGGCCATCAAAAGAAATGCTATCTTTACTCGAAACAAAATCAGATGGTCCGAACCAACTAAATGTTCCACCATTAACTGGTTGCGCAAACATGAAATAAGGGTCTCCGGGACAAATTAATGGACTATTATTCGTAAGAATCGGCGAAGGGGGAATTGGATAAACTATCAAGTTATAAGTGATCGTAGAGTCACAACCGAGCGTTGTTTGTAAGTAAAATGGGTATGTTCCCGTTGTGTTTAAGGTCTGACCTTGATAAATGAAAACCTCATCCTCACAGATACTTGTATCGCGAATGAATGAATAGGCTGGATTCACGCTAAGTATTAGGTTGATAATCGAATCACAACCGGCTACAGTCTGCAAAGCAATTGAATAAGTTCCAGGCTGATTTAATTGTTGACTACCTAAGGTGTAAGTTTCATTCGAACAAATTGTCGTATCAATTTGAATATTATAAATTGGGTTGACAAAAACATTTTTTATGGCGGTGTCACTGTAGCAACCATTTAACATGAAGTATACTGCATAGTCACCACTTAATGAAGCATCAATATTGGTGAATAATATATCGAAAGATTGAGAGGAAAAACCATTTGGGCCTGTCCAATCGCATGTTACACCAGGCAGTGAATCAATATACAAAATCAGTGTGTCCCCAGAACAAATAGGATTGTTAGTTTGAACTATTGGTGTTGGCACTTGATCCGGCTCACCGATGCTGTCTATTTGAGAAATCAAACAACCAAATTGATTTTTCACGTAAATTGTCTGAATGCCTCCTGTCAGTCCGGAAAAGGTGGAGTCAGACTGAAAGTTAACGCCATCCAATGAAAAAGTAAGACCATCTCCTGTTGCGGAAATTGTTAATGAACCATCTGAATAACCAAAGCAAGTAGCATCAACTTTAGAAACGCTTTGAATTGCCAAAATATTAAATAATGGCGGTTGAATTGCAAAAGTGAGCGAGCCATTCATCGTTCCATTCCATGTTGGATTTCCTTGAGTATTCAAAGTATTACCATCAAACTTATGATAAGCAACCAACCCTGACTGAGTTTGAGGATTTAGTAAATCATTCATGTTTTCATGTATTTGTTGTTGGGTTCGAGCCACACTCCAAATTCTTACCTCGTCTAAATTGCCCCGAAAATGTTCGACAGGAATATTATTTGATTGAGTTCCTATCGCTGCAACTAAATCGTTTAAAACTAAGTTTCCGGAGGCAGGAATTTCTTTGTAAAGGCAACCGTTTATGTAATAACGAACAAAAGAACCATTGTAAGTTCCGGCAACATGATACCATGTATTCGCTTGATATGGGAAAATAGCATTGGTTATGTCACAGTTGTAAAATCCATTCGAAGTGGTAATTAGAAAACCGGCCATTCGAAGCAGGTAATTAACATTGGATGGATCCGTGTGCTTCGAAACAATATTTCCTTGATTGGAGGTATTGGTTCTTCTAACTATAGCTTCCACTGTTATTTGATTTCCGAAAACATCCAAGTCACCCAATGCAATCCAACCTGTATTAGGAGATGCCGGGGTTAAAAGCGAATTTTGACCCACAACAAGAACGTTGATTAAACAAAAAATAGTTACGATAAGAACTCTTAGAAATCTATTGAACACAATTCATTTTTTTCTCAAGACAGAATTAACCCGAATGTGGTTGCATTCAAAACATCCATTATACTTTATTATTCACCCCGAACAATATGTATGAAACCCATCTTCTCTCCATTTTCGTATTCGATTTTGTAAATATAAACCCCGTCACTGAGTTCAACTCCATCATTGGTCTTACCAGAAAAAGGCTCCTCACCAATTCCTTGTGAAAACACCAAATTACCCCAACGATTAAAAACGCTAAGTGTAAAAGGCAAACATGTATTAAAGTGGGATTCAATATCTAATTCTTCATTAACACCGTCATTATCAGGCGTAATAACGTTGGGTAATTCAAAATCGTCGAACGAAAAGTAATTTAATATTTCAACAAGTGCAGAAGCAGGCTCCGAAACGCAGCCATTTTGAGAAACTGTTAGCACGTAATTACCGGTATTCAACAAATAGGCAGGAAATGAAAAACTTGTTTCATTGGATGTAAAAGAATTGGGACCATTCCAAGAAAAAATCGTGTTAGCTTGACTTGGAGTTGACATGATTAATTCATCTCCCTCGCACAATAATGGACTATTTGAGATTATTTGAGGAGTTAATGGAGTAGGGAAAACGATTAAGTTTACGGTTACAATTGAATCACAACCTGCTGATGTTTGAAAATCAAAATCGTAACTTCCACTTGAACTTAAATTTTGACCATTAAAGGTATAAACTTCGCCCTGACAAATGGATGGACTAATCGTGTTTTGAATGGTTGGATTAACTATTAGGTTTAAATTGATGATTGAGTCGCAACCCAATGCAGTCTGAAGGGTTTGAGTATATTGACCTGTTTGCGTTAGGTTTTGATTACCAAACGCAAATGAACTTCCCGAGCATATTGATTCATTGAGTTGAGTAACTGGTACGGGATTCACAGTTAAATTCAGCGTCACAATAGAATCGCATCCGAATTGTGATGTAAGTGTCACAGGAAAACTTCCTGCTGTAGCATAGTTTTGACCGTTAAAAAGCAATGAACTTCCCTCACAAATGCTTTCGTTAACGGTTGATGATAAATTCGGATTCACTGTTAACGTCAACTGATTATTTGTTTGACAACCTTGCTCGTCGGTTGTGGTCACCGTGTAGACACCTGCATCTGTGTAGTTTTGCCCTTGAAACAAGTATGTTTGCCCACTGCAGATTGCAGCGGAAGTTGGAATGGTTGGAGTTGGATTTACCGTTACGGTAACTTGGTCATTGTCAGGACAGGAAGCGGGGTTATTTAAAAAAGTCGTTTGCACCGTGTAATTTTGAGTAATTGTGCTTCCTGAATTGTTAATCAATGTCACTGTAGGATTTGAAATCGTTGTGGAGCTTATGTTAGTCCCACCAGACCAAGAATAACTGTACGCAGGATTATTGACATCACCAATTTGAGCTGTCCCTCCACTGCATATGGTTACATCAGC
>JBIIVA010000046.1:0-14808 GCA_044339705.1 Crocinitomicaceae bacterium | reverse complement strand
ATCAATATTGATATCTTCCAAGTCTTCTAGTGTAAAATTTTCTATTGATTTATTTGTAATGACAATTGTTGTGTCACCTGCCTGAATGATTGTTTGTTTTTGCGAGCCGTCAATTTGATCTTCAATCGTCATAAAGCTTTTGTCAGCAGTTTGTATAATTGTTTGTCGTTTGAGATCACCTTCCAAAACATCTTTGATTATCGTAATTGTATCTTTTCCTTCTTCAATAATTTGTTTTTCAGTTGACTTGATTTGTGCGGTCAAAAAGCCGTAAGTTAGTAACGCAGCTGATAGTAAAATTGTCTTCATTTTATGTGATTTTGATTTAAGACGACCATGTCCATATTTTGTTACAGACAAACATTATTTTTTTTCAATACTAAATTTACCTACACGAAAATATAGCGTACGATTTCCATTTTCCTGCGTTCGAAAGAACACAAAAGAAATTCCAAATACATTGGAAAGCTTCTTCGAAATTGAAGCAAACATTTCTTCTTTTGATGGATTATCTTTCCCGAAAAAACGTTTTTTCAATCTAGAATTTACAAATTCAATTGGCGTTAAGGTGTTACTTGCATCTGGAGAAATCTTCGCTAATTCATTGGTAGGTAACGTTTCATTTTTATCCATAAAAGTTTTCGATGAATTTGTATCTAAAACATGAGTTTCAATTGCCATTTCAACTGGTGAGAACAAAGTTTCTTTTGGTTCTATCAACGAATCTTTTTTCTGAACTAAGGTTGTGTTCGGTAATATTTGCTGATTTATTTTACAATCCCGAATATGCGCAATATTTTCAGAAGGTTGGATTGATTTATCGTTTTGCGGATGTTTGGTTTCTTTTCGCAAATTGGGTGCTTTTATCGTCGTGACATTTCTTTGCATTGAATTAGAACCGAAAAACAACCAAAAAACAATACCAGCAAAAATTGCAGCAGCACTCCATTTAGTCATAGAACTGAAAACGAATACTTTTCCTTTTTTTCTTTTTAATCGACTTACATTAGGAAATATGATCGAAACATCTGCTTCAAATCGAGTTTTTTGATAAATCGCAAATTCCTTTTGAGCATCTATATTATTAATCAAATAATTATTAAAGTGAATCATTTCGGATTCAGAAAGAACATTTTCAGTTGCTGAGACTAGTATTTTTTCTTCTATTGTCCCTTCTTGAACTGCTTGAAACACATTGGGTTCAAAAATTGTCTTTTTCTTCAATGATTCTTTATCGAAAACATTCGGTTCATCTTGATCCAAATATAGTAATTCAAAATCCGCTTTATAGGTTGGATTTTCGGCCAAAAAAGTTTCCAATTCCAATAATTCATTCGTCTTCAGATTTCCCTCGAGAAAATCCAAGAGATAGGCTTCAATATTTTCTTTTGTTATCATATTAAAACCTCCAATTGTCCTATGTACGAACGTAAAAATTTACGTGCTCTGAAAATATAAACTTTAACTTGCTGTTCACTTAATCCTGTAATTTCACCTATTTCCTGGTAGGAATATCCTTCATAATCACGCAGAAGTACGACCTGCTTCTGAATTTCTGGCATTTTTTTGAGTCCTTCATCTAGTTTTTCTTTTACATCAAAATATGTTGTTTCAAAATGCTTTTGAGTATGCAGATTAGATTCGAACGTTTGTTTTCGTCGAGTTTTCCTTGCAGAATCCACAATTGCATTGTAAACAGTTGTAAATAAATACGATTTCATTTTGTCGGCTTCGACCGTTTCTAGTTTTGTCCAAAGCTTTTCGAAGGCATCTTGAACGAAATCCCTGGCCTGATCTGAATTTCCACAGCTTTTAATGGCAAAACGAAAAAGTCCGTCAGCGTAGCTATCAACACCACTATTGTAATCGTGAATATTCATGCGTTTCGGCCGTAAGACGAATGAAATTAAAATAAGTTACAGCCGAAAGAAAGATATTGAAAAATTATTTTTGCTTGTATTTATTAATGTATTTCTCGTAAAGTGTTGACTGAAAATTATGCGTCGGAACAAATTTTCCATTCGAAAGAATCAAAGTCACTTGATTCGATTTCATATCCAATGCCGAACCTTTCGACACAAAAAGCGTAGCCGATTTTCCGACCTCTATCGAGCCAAAATTCTTGTCAATTCCTAAAATCTCGCATGGAGAAAGTGAAACAGAACGAATTGCCTCTTCTTCGGTCAAACCATAAGCCATTGCTGTTCCGGCCAAAAAAGGCAGGTTACGTGTGTGCATAACTTCCATATCACCTTCGTTTTGCAAACAGAATTTGATTCCTTCTTTTTGAAGGAGAAATGGTAATTTGAAAGGGAGATCAACAGCATCCTCTTCATTTTCGGGCAAACTATGTAAGCGTTGAAGCATGACTGGAATTTTTGCGTCTTTCAATCTTTTTCCTGCCAAATGCGCATCGTAACCACCTACAATCACAGGGAATTTCAGATTGAATTTATTCGCGAAATCAATAACATCCAAAATTTGTTGAAGTTCAGAAGCATGAAAATAAACTCTGACTGTTGATTCCTTTTGGAAAAAAATCTTCATGGCTTCCAGACGCTGATCTGTTTTCGCTGGTTTATCGGCACTGTATGCCCGAGCCATTTCAAAGAAGTCAATCAATTCTTGCTTGGCTTTCTCGTAATTTTCATTGCGTTTTTTCGGAGCAGGTTCAGCCCACCAACCACCTCCTTCAAGACTTGAAGGCCAGTTTACGTGAATCCCATCGTCCTTCATAAGCGTTGCATCCTCCCAATTCCATCCATTCAAAAACATTACAGAGGACGTTCCAGAAATCGAACCGCCCCTTGGTGTAGCTTGCGAAATTAGAACTCCATTTGTTCGAACCGTTTCAATTACCTTTGATTCAACATTATATGCTATTTGAGAACGAACGTGCGGATTGAAAATCCCAACATCGTTGAAATCCCGTGTCGCACGAACTCCATCTATTTCGGTTAATCCCAAGGTAGAGTTAGGTGCGACAAAACCTGGGTAGATATGTTGCCCATCCAATGAAATAATCGTATCCCAGTATTTTTTATCAATTTTTGTGGTCAACGCATTTCCAATCATGGTAATTTTACCATTCTCGATACCAACCAAAGCGGTTTCCATCGTTTGACCATTTCCAACATGCAAATAGCCGTTCAACAACAATATCTTGTTTTTTTGAGCGATAATCGCAAACGGAAAGATTAGGAAAATTAGTAATTTCTTCATGACTTAATGTATATTTTCAGTTTCAACTCCTTCTTCTCCAATTGTATCACAATGGAAATGCTTCCGTCCTTTTTTCACAAATGGTTGCGCGGACTCCCCTTTCTCATTGGATTCTAACATTTTATTGATAATACGAGCGCGTTCACTAATATTTCGTTGTGCTAATTTTTCATTTTCAGATGCGTTGTATAAAATCATACCGTCAACCATTGTCATTTCTACTTTTGCATTGATGCTCAATGGATTATCAGTCCAAAGAACCAAATCGGCATCTTTACCTGCTTTCACGCTTCCCATTCGATCATCCAAATGAAGTAATTTAGCCGGGTTCAAAGTAACCAATTTCCAAGCCTCTTCTTCAGACATACCACCATATTTGACGCTTTTCGCTGCTTCCTGATTCAACCTTCGTCCCATTTCGGCATCGTCCGAATTTATCGCAACCACAACACCTTGGTCAGTCATCATTTTTGCATTTTGAGGAATGGCTTCGTTCACTTCGTATTTGTAGGCCCACCAATCTGAAAAAGTAGAACCACCAGCACCGTGTTTTTTCATCTTATCAGCCAACTTGTATCCTTCCAAAATATGAGTAAACGTATTTACATTGAATCCAAACGAATCGGCGACATGCATCAACATGTTGATTTCACTTTGAACATACGAGTGACATGTGATGAAACGCTGTTTTTCCAAGATTTCGAGTAAAATATCTAATTCCAAATCACGTCTTGGTTCAAATGGAAGAGACTTTCTAGAATTTTTGTTTTTAAGAACTTCATTGTATTCTTCCCATTCCTTTTTATATGCCTTTGCTCTGAGAAAACCATCATAAAATACTTGCTCTACTCCCATTCGTGTTTGCGGAAAACGAAAACGATTATTGTCTCCCCAATTAGCCTGCTTTACATTTTCACCTAAAGCGCATTTGATGAATTTCGGAGCATTTGGAATCAACATTTCTTCAGGCGAATGACCCCATTTCAATTTTATTAATCCAGATTGCCCACCAATTGGATTCGCAGAGCCATGCAACAATTGAGCAGCTGTTACGCCTCCAGCAAGTTGACGATAGATATTAATATCATCTGGATTTACCACATCACCAATACTCACCTCAGCAGTTATCGCCTGACCAGATTCGTTCACTCCTTTGGAAATAGCAATGTGCGAGTGCTCATCTATAATTCCTGTTGTCAAATGCTTTCCAGTTCCATCGATAATTTTGGCATTCTTAGGTAAAATGGTAGGATTGACTGCGGAAATTTTTCCATTTTCAACCACAACAGAAGCATTTTTTAAAACTCCTTCTTTCTCGTTCGTCCAAAGAGTGACGTTTTTAATAACATAAAGCTCCTTATTTGGAAGAGAATCCAAACCGAAAGCCATGTTTGGAAACCAAGTTGACGAACTAAAGGTTGTATCCAACTGTAAAGACTCCGTTTTTTTCTCCGATTTATCTTTTTCCAAGCGAATACCTGACCACTTAATCCATTTACCATTTGGTAGCGAGCCATCTCCTTCAAAAACACCACCCTCTGCTCCTATTTTACCATGCAGATTGACACTACCACTAAATTTATCATCCGCTAAATTAAATTGAATGGTCAAGTCATTTTGCGTTCGAACGATGGTTGCTTTTTGGGAAATTGTATCGACTTTTTTAGCGTATGTTTCCTTATTAATTTCCGTTTTGAAAGTCTGGACTTTTCCTTGCGGTTTTTCACTCGATCCTGAAATCTCAACAATATATTTGTTTTCTTCCAAATTGAAACTGTATTTACCGTTTATATCAGTTGACGGGATTTCACTTATAGCATTTCGTTCACCTAGAATCCAAGATTCCAATAATTTACCGTCCGCTAAAAATGGATCAGACGAATAAATTGAAAAACTGGCATATTTACCTTTTTCTAAGGTTCCCATTTCAGAGCTTGCTTTTAGAATTAAAGCCGGTTGGGTAGTCAATGCCGCAAGTGCATCTTCGATTTTCAGTCCTCGTTTCAATGCTTTCCGAAGGTTAGTCCAAAATTGTTCGCTTGATTTCAACCCATTCGAAGTAAAACAAACATTAATACCCTGATCTCGCAGTAGTTTTGCGTTTGCTGGAGCCAATTCCCAATGTTTCAAATCACTTAATGGAATTTGTCTTGACACGTATGGATCTTTCACTTCATAAGCTTCTGGGAAATTCAACGGAACTATTATCGAAGCATCCAACTTCTTCAAATCCTTGGCAATTGCATATTCATTTCCCGAACCGAAATAATTAAATTTCAAATTGAATTCTTTTGAAATTTTAGATGCACGTAGAATTTCCCATTTTTCAGTAGATTGGAAAAAAGCCGGTAGCGCCAACTGCGAATTCCATTTTTCTAGAGAAATGGATCGCTCTTCCTTGTTTTGAAGCGATGAATAATATTTTAAATCATACAAAGCTTGTCGCATTAACGCAATTGAGCCCATTTGAGAGGAAGGATAATTCAAGTTGGAACTACCTTTCGAAAAGGAGTAAAAATGTCCGGCTGAAGTGGCTATGATTTGCTTATTTGCATTTTGATTACCCAATGAAACAAGCGTTCCAGCACCTCGAACAATTCCATCTTGTAAATGAGAAAGCGCAAAACCAAATCCCATTTTAACCAAGTTCTCGTTGGACTTAGAGTCGATTTGATAATACGGTGCAGCCTCGAATTCCGGGTGAACAGCATCGTTCCAGTAGAAAGCTCCTTGATTATTATTTCCCGAATTCGGTCGTATTGAAAAGTTATTTTCGCCAGGTTTTGGAAGACCGACATTTGAATTCAATTCAATAAACGCAGGAACAATGGTCTTACCTTTGAAATCATAGACGATTGCCTTGTTATCCTTAATCGCTTTAGTTGAAACGTCAACAATTCTCGAACCTTCAATTAGGACATTCGCATTTTCCAATTTTTGAGTTGGTGAAACATAAATTGTCGCATTGGTCAATAAAATCCGATAGGGATTAGATTCCTTTACTCCGTTATCTGGTTTGAATTGAGCATTGGCAATAAATCCATAAAGAAAAAAGAACGATAATAATAGTTTCTTTGGATAAAAAACACTTTGCATAGTATAATTTTCAAGGCAATGAAATTACAAAAACTATTTCATTTTTATGATATGCTTCAGGGCTTCTCTTTTTGCTAGGCCTTGTATTTCCGATTCCTCGACGAATTCCTTCACAGCTTTCGGATTTGTTTTAGCATATTCTCGCAACGACCATCCAATTGCTTTTTGAATAAAGAATTCTTTCTCGTGCTTAAATTCAAGAATAAGTCCTTTGAGAAGGTTGAAATTAGTCTCTGACTTGTATCGTAATTGAAAAATAAGACAGGATCTTCTGAGCCACATATTTTCACTTTTACGCCATGAATTAATTATCACTTCTTTCTGATTTGGAAATACCCGTAAATAGCGAGAAAGATAGTTACTTGCTATTGTATCAACTGAATCCCACCAAGAATGATTGGTTAATAAAAATTCAATGAAATTTGAATCCTCCAAAAGTATTTCTTTATCTTTCCATTTGGCCATAAAATCCAATGCAACATAGTGAAATTCTCGATGTTCTTTTTGCCACAATTCCAGCACTAATTCTCGTTTGTTTTCTTGACTTAATTCCTTTGAAATCTTGGAGAACCATTCTTTTTGAATCACAGTACGTTTTGGTTTTTTTATTCCATAATAGTCAAAACCATATTTCATATAGCGAGACATTCCTTCAGCCTCGATGTCATTACGATTTCTTTCTAACGCTGTTTCAAGTACCTGTATTAGTTGCAAAAGCATTTGAAAAAATTAAAAAAGGCAAATCATAAGCCGGGTTCTGTATCCTTTTCTTCAAGCAGCTAAGTAGTCTATCATTTCTCTAGCACTGACGTCACCATCAGCGTCAATCGACCTACCCTCCGAGATCGGACGAGCAGCCCTCAATCCTCGGTATATTTGGTCTTTCAGTTCGTAAGGTTTACCTTGCCTCCGACATCGCTGCCTGAGCGGTGGGCTCTTACTCCACCTTTTCACCTTTTCCTCAACGTGGCAATAGCCTGTCTTGGTAGTTTTCCTTTCTGCGGCACTTTCTGTTCCTTTGAAATCACTTTCAAAAGACCTTCCTGTTAGGAAGTACGATGCTCTTTACTGCCCGGACTTTCCTCTCTTTCGATAAACGAAACAGCGATAGACCGATTTGCCTTAAGTAAAATTAATGATTATTGCTTAATAAATCGGAAAACGAATGAATCAGAAGCCATTTTCAACTTAATAAAATGTAAACCCAAATTCAATTCAGAAACATTAATTGAAGCATTATTATCATTTAATAAACCTTTCAATTCAATTTTTCCTTGCGAATCCCATATTTCAAATTCCGAAATCTCTACAGGTGAGTTTATGTTTATTTTATCTTCTGTTAATGTCGGATATACTTCCATGTCATTTTTGACTTCCGATATCGAAGAAGTTAAATCTCTATAAATATCCTGGTATTCAAATGAACGTATTTGAGAATTTCCATTCACATCTATTTCAACAATTTTTAACAAAGCATCCTTCTTTCCATTAGCAAACCACTCGTATTCTGTAGTAAGAGTTGGAGGAATTCCAATCCAAAAACCTGTTCCAAAAAAAGTTTGATAAACAGAGTCTGTTTCCTCAATTACATGTTTTATTCTTAAAACTTCGAATGTTCCAAAAGGAGTTATGAGTGTTCCATAGCCATCTACTTGAGAATTTCTCTTTCGATATTGTTTGAATTTAAAATCAGCAATCGGATTGAAATCAACCGAAGTGTATCCTCGTGAAGAATATGAACTAGCATAATTCAAAGGAAATTTATATTTCGTTTCAATTGTGTCAGATTGGAAAGGAACGGTTTGTCCATCTACATTAATAGAATAACCCAGTGCTGTTATTGAATCAGAAATAGATTTGGAATAACCATTAATTTCAGAGATCGCAACAGGTAAAAATTGACTTAGTTGATCGAGTGGTAAATCCCTATTTTCATTGAAATAAGATGCTCGGTATTTTTGCGGTGCAAAAGGTCCATAGGTCAAAATCACATTAAATGAGGCATCACTCATGGACTTTATTTGCTTCACATTTTGACTATCTGGAACTATAGCTGAAAAATCCCAAGAAATTCCAGATCCAGAGATCGAGTAGTCAATTACAGGATTTGAAGAATAACTAAATCGAATAGTATCTCCGGCGCTCGGAAAATCATTTTCTGAAAGCGTAATTTGAGAAAAAGATAGAACAAATGAAAATAGAGAGAAAAATAGGAATGAGATGTATTTCATCATCGAATTAAATTGACATGTCCATTATGAATATTTACTTTAGTTGAAAAGGAATCTTTAATTTGAATTAACCATGTATAGGTTCCAATTGGCGCCTCTTTTCCTTCAAAGGTTCCGTCCCAACCAATTCCAACCTGATCAGTAGTAAAGATGATTTCTCCCCAACGATTATATATATTTAACAAATATCCTGATTTTCTATCATATCCACCTTTAATTACCGGAATAAAAATATCATTCAATTCATCACCATCTGGGGTAAATGAATTGGGAACATATAAAATTAACTCATCAGTTACTGTAATTTCTTTTCGAACAGTATCTGAACATCCATCTTCAGAAGATGCAACCAAAGTAACCATGTAAAAACCTGCATCCTGATATGTGTGACCCGTATTCTCAAGATAACTTTGAGGTGTTTGATAACCGGCATCACCAAAATACCACTCGTATTGAATTGCATTTGAAGAGTTGTTAACAAATTCAAATTCAGGATTCAAAATTGATTGAGTCGCTGAAATTGGATCTACACTAAAATCTGCCTCTATTTCGTTAACACACAAGTAATTTTGCTGAGTAATACTCGCCGAACATCCTTCAGCAGTTGTAGCAGTCAAAGTAACATTATAACAGCCATAATCATCATAACAAGTTGTAACCGAACCCGTTTGATTTGACGTAGTTGAATTCCCAAAATCCCATACAACTGAAGCACTTGCTGGTGAAACCGTTTCATCTGTAAGTATAGGGCAAAAAGGAAGACATCCTCCAACGTTCATGTTTGATGAGAACATAGGATTTGGCAATGGATTCACAATAATAGTAATTTCGGCCGTGTCTGAACAATTATTTATATCGTAACCTATTACTTCATATACTCCTGTAGAACTTACCGAGTAAATGGGATTGTTTGGACCACTTGTCCATTGATAAGATAACGCCCCATTAGCGGTTAAAATGGCTGTTTCACCATTACAAATAGAGTTATCTGAAGCGATAATCAAAACATTCGGTAATGGATTAACGTTTAATAAAACCGTATCTCTCGATATACATTGGGTAACAGGAGAGATTCCCTCGACAAAAAAGGTATCCGTTTGAGAAGCCTCATTAGGTATTATCTGATTACCATTTGAATATAATCCATTGTTCCAAACAAAAGGAATGGCATCTCCCGTAGCATTCAATGTGTAGGATGCACCTAAGCAGATCGACGCATCTGGACCGGCATTAACAACAGGAGGAGCTGCATTAACAAAGTTAACTGTTATATTATCAGAATCTTGACAAAGATTTTGATCGATTCCATTTACAAATAGGGTTACCGTATTCGTAGGGCAGAATGATTGACCTTGAAAACCTTGATTCCATGTATAATTAACAGATCCAAAACCTGAACCAGTTGCATTGAGTGTCATACATTGACCGATACACAAAAGGGTATCATTTCCGGCATTAATTTCAGGTAATGGATGAACGCATACTTCAACAACACCGGGATCACCATAACAAATCAAGTTATTTGATGTGTATTTAGGAAGTATATTGAAGTTTGCACAAAGATCCGTTCCCGGACTAGATGGATTATTCGCTGTAAAACCAGGGACGCAGTTTGTTGTTCCTGCAACCTGAGATCCAATTGCATCACCTGATCTGGTCCAAATAAACTCTGCAGGAACATTCGCTGTAAAGCAAATATTTGGAGCCAACTCATTATGACAATAATCGAAAGGACCAATTGGATTTATTATCGGCTTGGGTAGAACAGAGATTTGAAAGGTTTCAGGAATTCCAGGACAGTTATTCAACACTGGGGTGATAGTGATATTGGCCTCTCCTATAGTTGAGCCCGTAATAGATGTCCACTGTGGAATGCAATTCAATCCTTGACTCGCAGTCATCCCTAAAGAAGTTTCCCCATTTTGCCATATATAGTTTGCTGCTGCGATATTTCCGACAAAACACTGTTGTGGAACCAATTCTTCAGAACATATACTGTAATCTTGAGGAATATTGGCCATGGTTAGAATCGGCTTAACAGTTATTGAGAATGACATGGTGTCACCAAAACAACCATTTAACAAAGGAATTACATCAAAAATTGCAACTTTATCTGAAACATTTGGATTGTTATCTAAATACAAGTTATTTGTGGTAAATGATGGGATCGAATTAGCTCCATCATAACCTATTGGATCAAATGGTAAAGAAGGGTTCGCAATCGAAGGGTCGGAGCAATCCCAATTGAAAATTGCTCCAGTCGTTCCACTAAACAGAATAGAATTGTTTGTGACATTTCCGCAAATTACTTGATTCTGAACATTCGAAACAACAGGCTTTTGTTTCACATTGATAGTTAAAATATGTGGATCCCCTAGACAACTTCCATAGTCCGAATCAATAATAACCGTTGCTGTTTCAGTTCCTGTGTTCGTATTATTCTCAGTGACATCGTCAAGGACTATACCACTTCCATTAGAAATACCTGTATTTACTCCGTTCACAACCGACCATGATACATTAGTACCAATAGAAGGTGTTACTTGGAAAGGAATATTTACATTTTCATTTGGACAGAACGTAAAGTTACTTGATAACGTAGTAACGCTGGGTGTCGGACTTACTGTTATAACAATTGTATCAATATCGCCTGAACAACCATTGTTAAATGAAGAGACAATGATTGTATCTGAAACCGAAGCGTAACCATTTAATGGGTTAAAATTATCTCCTGTAAAAATTGGTATTCCAGTTTCATCGTTTCCAAAATTTGGTTGTAATCCAACATATTTATCACCAACCCAATTAAATATTGTACCTGCGAGTGAACTTGAAAAGAAGATTGCTTCTGAGAGATCTCCATGACATAGACTGTCAAAACTAGAACTGATAACTAAATCAGGAATTGGCTTAACTTTAATTACAAAAGTATCGGGAATCCCACTACAGAATCCATATGTTGGTGTAACAATTATCGAATCAGTTCCTGGGAATAAAGGACTAAATGATAAAATTTGATCTTGACCTAAATTCGGTATTCCGGTTTGATTATTCAGGTTATCCCAATTGTAATGAATGTTTGGGTTGCTAAATGAACCGCTAAAGTAGATTGGCGTTAACTCTTCTCCTTCACAATAAACAAAATCACCAGTTGGGAAAATTGTTGGTACAGAGTCCAATGATTGAATTGTAAATTCATCAGGTATGCCCGCGCATGTTAATGAAACAGCATTATAGTTCGTTGTTAAAATCGGTGTGACAGTGAATGTTGATGTCATATTCCCATCTAATTCGAAACTAGGAACCGAATTTAAACCTGGAGAAGGTAATGAATTAAATGTAGGAATATTACTCCACGAGTAAGTTGCATTAACTCCTTGATTTCCATCAAAATAAATAGCACCTATAATATCGCCGGCACAACCACCCTGATCTTGAGTTGGGAAAATAGTAGGAACTGGATGAACAATAATATGAATTTCATCTGATAAACCATCGCATCCATCATGAGACGGAACAACGGTTATAATACCATCCAAAACCGTTAAATTATTTGCAGGTGTCAATGTTGCAGGTATGCTATTTCCTGTACCACTTTGAATTCCAACGTTTGCACCTGATACTGTCCAATTATAAGTAACTGGAGTAAGACAATTATTAACTTGAAACAAAATAGGATCCGTTGATGTATTTCCACATAAATGCTGATCGTTGTTGGGAATCAATTCAGGAACTGGCTTAACTGTTATTGCAAAAGTAATAGGATCTGCAACACAACCATTATATGATCCAACTACTGTGAAAGTTGCAGTTTGAGGAATACAATCCGTATTGGTAGCTGTGAACGAAGGAATATCTCCAACCCAGGGCGAAGGAACTCCTATAGAAATATTATCTAACGACCAATCATAAACGGCTAATGGATCTAAATTAGAAGTAAAGTCAACATAAGCAGTTTGACTGTTATGACAAACTATTTGATTTGGAGTGTTACTACCTGAATTTATCAACACTTGAGGAGTCGGCTTAACAATTATTTGGAAAGTCTTTGGATTTCCATTCGGACAACCAGGATAGGTTGGTGTAACTGTAATCGTTGCAGTTTGTGTTACCGCTCCATTGTTATAAACATTAAAGCAGTCAATATTTCCTTGACCCGAAGATGTTAATGTTGAGGATGTATCAATTGATATATTATCGGTAGACCATTCATAAACAACACCGGCAATATTCGAGGCATTACCGGTAAAAATTGGAGCACAATAAAGTTCACCGCTACACAAAGTAGTATTTGGGATTTGATTTACTGTTAATTCTGGCAACACAGTTACCTCATATAAAAATGGTGACCCTTCACACCCCTGATTTGAAGTAGGAATAACCGTATATGTTAGTGTCTCAATGGTGGGAAAAGTGTTTATTAAATTATCATCGAAATTGCCCGTTCCAGGATTCGTGATTACACTTTCATTTTGCACATCTAAATTGTTTGAAGTATACCATTCAAAAGAAACCCCAGTGTTGAAATTAGAAATATCCGAATTAAAATCATAATTTATTTGAGAATTAGAACATATCGCTGTATCGATATTATTTCCAACAGGTTCTGGTTTTACAGTAACCGAGTAGGAAAAATCATCTCCGAAACAACCATTAAACTCTGGTGTAATTTCGTATAAAATTGTTTCTGATCCAGATGTATAATTAGTAAGAATATTCGTTATATTACCATTACCATTGCCTTCTCCCCCAACATCTCCATTTGGGGTGGCAGACCATGAATAATTTACTCCCACTAATCCATTTGTAACATCATTATTATCAAGGATAATGGTAAGCGGGACATTTGAACAAATACTTTGCTGGTCAGAAATTCCATCCGGCTCTGGTTTTATAGAAACTGTTACTGTAAAATCCTCACCTAAACAACCCGTTCCTGAGGCAATGGGAACAACATTGTAAATTATATCGTGAGAATTAGCAGTAATATTCGTCCATGAATCATTGGCAATTTCATCGTAAGGAAAATTAAAACCTATATTTGGGAATCCGGCTGACGAATTCAATGAGTTAGCATTAGTGATTGATAGAATATTATAGGCTGAGACAACAGGGCCATTAGCGTCATCACCTAGATTAATCGTAATAGGAACATCACTACAAACAGTAAGTAATTGATCTAATACAATCGGTTCGGGATTTACCGTAACATTCAATGAAAAATCAGATCCAATACATCCGTTTACGGAAATTGGTGTAATTGTATAATTAATATCTTCAGGAAAACTAGTTTGATTTATTAACGTTTGTGAAATTTGTGGTTGAGCCACGATTATATTATTCTCGCCACTAACATTATCATTCGGAACTACAGTCCATATATAATTCACTGGACTTAAATTATTATCAATAATAACATTTCCAGTTGCATTGAAAGCAACTCCAGAACAAGTTGCGATTGAGATAGGGGTTGTGATTAGAGGCTTTGGATTGATTGTAGCTGTTACTGTAAATGCATTACCTAAACAACCTGTTGTAGAAGCTACTGGAAGTACCGTGTAAACTACATCAACTGCTGATGGGGTGGTATTTGTCCATGCATCATCAGAAAGTACGTTTTGTGCTAAATCATTTCCAACCGCTGGACTTCCCGCCGATGCCGTTAGTCCATTTGAATTGATAGTTGTGATGTTGTACGTCGATACCGTTGGGGTGTTGGCATCTGTTCCGAGCGTTACTCCTATGGCTGCATCACTACATACTATTGTTGTTTGATCTACTACTACTGGCTCTGGATTGATCGTAGCTGTTACTGTGAATGCATTACCTAAACAACCCGTTGTAGAAGCTACTGGAACTACGGTGTAAACTACATCAACTGCTGATGGGGTGGTATTTGTCCATGCATCATCAGAAAGTACGTTTTGTGCTAAACCATTTCCAACCGCTGGAGTTCCCGCCGATGCCGTTAGTCCATTTGAATTGATAGTTGTGATGTTGTACGTCGATACCGTTGGGGTGTTGGCATCTGTTCCGAGCGTTACTCCTATGGCTGCATCACTACATACTATTGTTGTTTGATCTACTACTACTGGCTCCGGATTGATCGTAGCTGTTACTGTAAATGCATTACCTAAACAACCCGTTGTAGAAGCTACTGGAACTACCGTGTAAACTACATCAACTGCTGATGGGGTGGTATTTGTCCATGCATCATCAGAAAGTACGTTTTGTGCTAAACCATTTCCAACCGCTGGAC
>JBIIVA010000204.1:0-4105 GCA_044339705.1 Crocinitomicaceae bacterium | reverse complement strand
GGAAGCGATTTCATTCGTAAAACCGATAATTCTGGTATCAACCCATTCTTCTTTTTGACCATCAGAAATACGCAAACGAAACTTTAATTTCATGGCTAGTTCATCGGATACTTGAGGAATACTGCTTGCATTCATGAAAGTATTAAGCATAACCAAAAAATCACGAGGCATAATCATGGGAACGAACCTCTCCCCTTCCATCCAATGCCATTTATCTGATTGTACATCCAAAAAATCCTTACTAACTGCCTGAATGAATACATCCGACTTAAAAATTGGAACATAAGGATCATTCGTTTCAAACCAAACGCGAAAATTATTACTTACAACTGGTTTTACATCTTCGATGAATGATTCTGTTTTGATTTTCGAAATTTCTTTTTCAGTAAAATCAGTTTTAGTTAACCCCAGTGAACTGGAACTTGTAACTTTCTTCTGAATAATCAATGTATTCTTTCCAAGAATCTCGCTATCCTCACCATATTCATTGATTTTATTCAGGTAGTGAACAGAAGAAATGAGAAAAGTAACTCCAAGCAAGGCGCCGAAAATTGCAATCAACAATTGACGTTTTTCTTGGTATTTGAAGAGTAATGACTTAATCATGGCTAGAGTTTTACTTCGTAATCAACTTTTAAATCATCTTTCTTATCTAAGGTTGTTAATATGAAACCTGCTTTCAACTCGTTACAACGTTGAATTATGAGCTCTAAACATTTATCCGAGTTGACTTTGTCAAGATGAGAAAAAGGTTCATCCATTACAAGCCATTCAAAGGGCTGAATCAGTGCTCGAACAATTGCTACGCGTTGCTGCTGTCCCATAGATAGAATTCCACATTTTTGATCCCATTTTTCCTTCAATCCGAGAAATTCAATCTTTTCTAAAGCCTCATTACTATCAAATTCACCAGTGAGTTCTGCTTTTAATTTTAAATTTTGTTCGATTGTCAATTGATGAAAAAGCTGTAAATCCTGAAAAACTACAGCAATTTTTCGTTGACGCAATTCCACCCAATCGGATTCGGTAAAAAATTTTGTGTTTTTATTTTCGATTAGAATCTCACCCGAAAAATCAGATCTCAATCCCATTAAGGAATGTACAAAGGTTGTTTTCCCTTTACCACTGGATGCATTTAATAAAATGCTCTTACCTGATTGAAAAACAACATTCGATTTCCACAAACTTTCAGAAGCATAATCTATATCAGCTAGTGGCTTAGGCAATACATTTTTAAACTCGATTTGCATAATTAATTACGAAATTACGATTATACAAATGTGCATTTTCAATAATCGTTCCACAAATTTAGTTTGCTTATATGATATCAATTGCTTGATTAAAGACAGACTTTTCTATGAGAGGATTTAAAAAATGAAGATCACTGTATCGACGGAGCCATGTTAACTGACGTTTTGCATAGTTTCTGGTATGTTGCTTGATTAATTCAATAGCTTTTTCTTGATTTATATGACCTTCCAAGAACTCAACTATTTCTTTATAACCGACAGTATTCAACGCATTCAAGTGACGAAATTCAAAAAGTGATTTCACCTCTTGAATTAACCCAAAGGATATCATGTCATCTACGCGCTGATTTATACGATCATACAAAACTGCTCTAGGCCAATCGATTGAAAAACGAATTATTTGAAAATCCCTTTCTTTTGTTTGTTTCTTTTGAAAGTCAGACATTTTTTTTCCGGAAGAACGAATAGCTTCCAAAGCACGGATAATTCGCATCGGATTGTTTCGATCGACTTGATTATAAAAAATCGGATCTCGTTCCAATAGTTCAGTTAATAATGGATTCAGACCTTTGTCGGCATAAATTAAGTTTAACTCTTTTCGAATCATTGAATCCGTTGGAATATCATCCAGTCCATTAATCAAAGCGTCAACAAACATCCCTGAACCGCCAACAAGAATTACGCAACCATTGGATTCTAGAAGCCGATTTAAAATTGGCTCTGCTAACTTCGCATAGGTAGCCGATGAAATCTCATCAATCACAGATGAACAATCTATTAAATGATGCTTAACCATCTTGAGTTCATCGTCACTTGGTTTAGCTGTTCCGATTGACATCTCTTTATAAAATTGTCTCGAATCTGCTGATATTATTTCTGTGTTAAATTCCTTTGCTAAGGAAATAGCTAATTCGGTTTTACCTGAAGCAGTTGGACCTTGAACTATGATAACTTTGTTCATTTTATTAATTTCCAGTCCATTCTTTGTATTTCGCGAAAACGGAACTCACATAGGAGAATGCATGCCCTCGATAGGCGCCGCTCTTAACTACAGGAGATCGATAGAACTCAGGCTGTGATAGTTTCTGAACCATCACAGCAACATTGCCATCCCAAATCTTTGGATTCAATCCATATTGTGAGGCTAGACGTTGTGCATCATCAATATGTGCTTTCCCTGCATTGTAGGAAGCCAATGTGAATTTCATACGCTGATCCGTGTCTGGAATATTCGACCATAACTTGAACAACTTATCAATCAATTTCATACCTCCTGAAATTTGAACCTCAGGAGATGAGCCAGGAACCACACCATATTTTGGCCCGGTATTCGGCATAAATTGCATTAAACCATAGGCTCCTCCAAAGCCTCGCGCATTCGGATTAAAACGAGATTCTTTAAATGCTACAGCGGCCAAAAAACGCCAATCCCAACCAAAACCTTTTGCAACCCTCTTAAAAATATTGTCATAAGGAGAGATTTGTCCTTTCTTAATTAATACAATTTCATATGAAGCTTCTTGCAAATAATCAAAGTAGCGTTTTTTCAATTCTTGATAATGCTCTGACTCACAATATTTATCTAAAAATGTATTCAAAATTTGTTTCAATTCAGGGCTTGAATGTCGTATACCAAATGCAATTTTCTGTTTAAAAGAAAGAGGTGTTTTTATATTTAAATTAGGGTGAAGCTCCTTACTAATTCTCGCCAAATTTTCGTGAGCAACAGTAAAATCGATTTGGTTATTTGCAACCATTTCGATTAAGTCTTCTGCAATAGGATTCGACTTCAAAGATTTAACGTGAATATTTTCTCCTATTTCCTCTTGCAAACAATGTAATCTTCTGGAAAACGCCGAGTTACCTCGAACATGTATTGTTTTACCACTCAAATCCAATGGCTCTTGAATGGCATCATTACTGTTTCGTTGAATAAGCACTTGGTGAGTAAAATAATAAGGGTTAGAATATGAGATATTTTCTTTTTGACTCAATGAAACAGCAAGGTTTGCTGCTATTAAATCCCCCTCTCCATCATTCAAATAAGCATTAAAATACTTTGAATCCGAAAGGACTTTTGCCTCCAGGGGTAAACCTATCTTTTTAGAAAAACTATCTAAAATTTCATATTCAAAGCCCATTTTTTTTCCACGGTATTCGAAATAAGAAAGTGTACTATTTTCAAATAATACAGTCAATTTCCCTTTTTTTCGAATTTCTTTCAGATCGAAATGGACGTCTTTCTGCAATTTTCTTTCCGTACAAGAAGAAACGATTAAAGCCAAAAGTATTGTTATTAAAATTTTGTTTAACATGCTTTATATTAAATATTTACCATACGCTTAAAAAATATTTTTGTTTCGTATTTAATTTTTTTGGTTTATTCAGGAATTAACTGCATATTTGAAAATAAATATGAATTATGAGTAGTGAGCAAAATGAAATATACTCCAAAGTTGTTCGAGCAGGAAAGAGAACATACTTTTTTGATATTAAATCAACAAAAGGCAACGATCTATACATTACCCTAACCGAAAGTAAAAAAACCTTCGGTGAAGAAGGAGACGGCAACTATCAAAAACACAAAATTTTTCTATACAAAGAGGATTTTGAAAAGTTCCGTGAAGGATTGGATGATGTATTGAAAAAAATTGATGAACTGAAAAATAACGGATAATTTTTGATTTTTTTTCGATGTAAATCAAAAGTTTGTTTATATTTGCACTCTCAAAATCAAAGGGAGTTTAGCTCAGCTGGTTTAGAGCATCTGCCTTACAAGCAGAGGGTCGGGGGTTCGAATCCCTCAACTCCCACAGAAGAAAGCCCAGTAAAACATAGAGTTTACTGGGTTTTTT
>JBIIVA010000262.1:0-2608 GCA_044339705.1 Crocinitomicaceae bacterium | reverse complement strand
AATTGCTAACGCAGAACAATACGTTCGCAATTAACAATTATAACTTTCCACGTGCTTTCATCTTTGCAGATTTAACTGTAATTTTGCCCAAATTTATTAGTAAAATGAGTCATCAAGAACTTTCTGAACAAGAACTTCAACGCCGTGAGAATTTAAAAAAATTACGAGAGATGGGAATCGAGCCCTATCCTGCAGAATTATATCCTGTAAATAAGCTGGCAACTGACATAAAACAGGTTTTTGAAGACGGTAAAGAAGTTTGTTTGGCAGGAAGAATGATGTCCCAGCGGATCATGGGAAAAGCCTCATTTGCTGAACTTCAGGATTCTTCAGGTCGAATACAAGTATATTTTAATCGCGACGAAATTTGTCCGGATGAAGACAAAACGCTTTACAACGAGGTTTTTAAACGCCTTTTAGATTTAGGTGATTTTATCGGAATAAAAGGAAATGTTTTCAAAACCCAAGTTGGGGAAATTTCGGTGAATGTGAAGGAATTTAAAATCTTGAGTAAATCGCTAAGGCCTTTACCACTTCCAAAAACAGATGCAGAAGGACGCGTTCATGATGCTTTTACCGATCCGGAACTTCGTTATCGTCAGCGTTATGTGGATCTCGTGGTGAACAATCAAGTGAAAGATGTTTTTGTAAAACGAACAAAACTTTTCAATGCGATGCGTGAGTTTTTCAATTCCGCCGGTTATATGGAGGTTGAAACTCCTGTTTTACAAGCTATTCCTGGCGGTGCGTCCGCAAGACCTTTTATTACGCATCACAACGCCTTGGATATTCCGCTTTACATGCGAATTGCCAATGAACTTTATTTAAAAAGATTAATTGTTGGTGGTTTTGATGGCGTGTATGAGTTCTCGAAAAATTTCCGAAACGAAGGAATGGACCGAACGCACAATCCTGAATTTACGGCCATGGAAATCTATGTTTCATACAAGGATTACAATTGGATGATGGATTTCACGGAGCGACTTTTGGAACATTGTGCGATTGCGGTTAATGGAACAACCAAAGCGACTTTTGGTGAACATAATATTGATTTCAAAGCGCCTTACAAACGTGTAACGATGCGTCAGGCTATTATTGACTTTACAGGATTCGATATTGCTGGAAAAACAGAAGATGAACTTCGTTCTGCCGCCAAAAACATGGGAATAGAAGTGGATGAAACGATGGGGAAAGGAAAATTGATCGATGAAATTTTTGGTGAAAAATGTGAGGGGAATTATATTCAACCTACATTTATTACTGATTATCCTAAAGAAATGTCGCCATTGTGCAAAGTTCACCGTGATAACCCGGAATTGACCGAGCGCTTTGAGTTAATGGTTTGCGGAAAAGAAATTGCCAATGCATACTCCGAGTTGAACGACCCAATCGATCAACGTGAGCGATTTGAGGAACAATTGCGCTTGCAGGAAAAAGGTGATGACGAAGCAATGTTCATTGATCAAGATTTTTTACGCGCTTTGGAATACGGAATGCCTCCAACAAGTGGTTTGGGAATCGGCATGGATCGTTTGATCATGTATTTAACGAATAATCCTTCGATTCAAGAAGTATTGTTCTTCCCTCAAATGCGTCCGGAAACGAACTCGGTAAAATTGAATCTCAATGAATTGGAACAAAGCATATACGATGTTATGCTTGGTGAAAATGAAATGGAGCTTTCTGTATTGCGCACAAAGTTTGAGATGAGCAACAAACAATGGGATACAAGTTTGAAAAGCTTAACAAAACAAAATCTATTGAAAGTTTCCAAAGAGGCTGAGGTGCTTTTGATTCGATTGGTTAAATAAAGTATTACTAATACTTTTCAATTTTTTATTCTTTTTCACGTTTTAATGAAATGAAGATATTCGTTTTACTATTCTTATTAATTTTCGGATTTGTCCGAGCTCAAATTGGAATGGGAGAATGGCGTCTTCACGTTGTCACTTCAAAGGCGATAGACATTGCCGAAAATGGTCAATCAATTTTTACCGCCTATGAAAATGGCCTATCGATTCTAAATCTTTCTGATGGCTCTCATGAGCTTTATACTGCGCTTAATGGACTTTCAGATATTCAAATCAGTTGTCTTTTTTACGATGAGGTTGATGAGGCTTTGTTTATTGGCTATGAAAATGGAAACATTGACAAATTAAAAAATGATCAATTTTATAATATTCCGGCTTTGAAACTTGCAAATGTTCCGAATTCGAAACAGATTAATCGATTTTCACGAGCTGGTAACTTCATTTTAGCCGCAAATGATTTCTCGATATTGAAAATCGACCCTGTCAAAAATGAAGTGAAGGAAACTTTTTATCCAACAAATTCTTTAGAGAAGATTCAAGACGTAGTTTATAAAGAAGATACTATTTTTGCTTTGACACCTTCACGTCTTTTAATCGGAGATATCAATAATCCCGCACTTCCAGACTTCTCACAATGGAGCTTAGATTCAAGATTAATTGATTTTTCAGGTTTAGGTTCTTATAAAGAACTAGAGATGCTGAGTGGAAGTCTGGTCGTTCTGTTTCAAAGTTCAATAGCGGAAACTGCTGATACCGTTTTTGCCATAACAAACAGTGGAATGCTCCGAATCACTGAT
>JBIIVA010000045.1:0-14985 GCA_044339705.1 Crocinitomicaceae bacterium | reverse complement strand
ATATTGGAGCTTGTTGAACAACCATTAACGTCTGTTGATGTTACCGTATAAGTTCCAGGGGTATTAAACGTGTTGGTCGCCGTGTTTGGAGACACCCCTCCGTTCCAACTGTAATTACTTCCACCTGAGGCTGTAACACTTATTGATGTTAATGAACACGTCAATTGGTTTGTTCCTGTATTGTTTGTAATTGTCGGCGCAGAGGAAGGACTTGCAGATGTTATGGTAATACTCACAGTCGCAGCTGAACAGCCATTGTCATTGGTTGCATTAACCGTGTATGTTCCAGCGGATGTAAACGTATTATTAGCTGAATTGGGCGTACTTCCACCATTCCAAACGTAGGTGCTTGCTCCTGATGCCGTTACGGAAATTGATGGAATAGAGCAACTTAACTGATTAGTTCCAGTATTATTTGTAATGGAAACAACCGGCACGGGACAAGCATTCGTAACGGGATTTATCTCCACGTATCCCGGAGCACCATCGCCACCGGTTTTATTATTGAAGTTTGCAGAGTTTCCGCCACCAGCTGCCCCGGAACCTCCTGCGCCGTAGTTAGTTGCTATTGCATTCGAACCACTATTACTGGCACTTCCCGAACAACTGCCTCCTAAGGCTGCAGGGCCTGCATATCCTGGAATATTTAAAGCTCCTCCTGCACCTGCCGCTCCTCCATTCACACAGTTACCATTTCCTCCGGCGCCACCGTATCCGGCACTTCCGCCTCCTCCGCCTCCTCGACCATTGCCAGATGCTCCATTCCCTCCGCTACCACCAGGAAAACGAACATCACCAACGGAGGCGGCAATGTTAATAGCTCCTCCATTTCCTCCTGAACCATTTGTATGACGATTCCCCCCGTCACCATTATCGGCACCACAAATAATTGTTCCTGAAAAACTACCCGTTCTCACCCAAGATTCACCCCCTTGAGTTCCATCATTACTAATACCCGAAGAACTTGTATAATTTCCACCCAATCCTTTTCTTCCCGCTTGTATATATAAAACTTGACCAGGTGTAACATTAACGGTGGCATAAGAAAAAGCTCCTCCGCCACCTCCACCAGCTCCTCTATTTAAGGTATTTCCACCGAGACCTCCGCCACCTCCACCTCCACCCCAACATTTGATAGTAACTTGACATACACACGAAGGAACAGTGTATGTATTTTGTGTATTACTTGCAGTACCTATAACTGAGATTTGAGCGTTTGTAACGAGTGTATAAACATAAAATATCACCAAGAAATAGAACGATAACGGTCTTGTTTTTTCAGTTACTTTCATAGCTCTTGCAATTTAACGGAATTATTCGTAAAGGTAATATATAACCTAAAGATAGTTACATACATCCAATAATCATATAATACAAATGTTATACAAAAGCATTTTTTTACTGATTCAGCCAAGAGGGAGTAACATTAATATAACATGAAATAAATAAATTAGACAAATCAAGATTTTTGTATGCCTTTAACATTTTCAAAATTGCCTTTGAATTTAAAGATTCTAATCTTTGGATTGAGCGTATTGACATTTGGAATTACTCAACAAAATGTATTGATAACAGACAATACCTCCATTGCACCCGATGCTTCGAGCTTGTTAGATCTTAATTCAACATCGAAAGGAGTTTTAGTCCCCAGAATGACAACGGCACAACGCGATCAAATTTCAAATCCGGCAAATGGCTTGTTGGTATTTGATACTGATGTTAAATGTTTTACGTATTATTCAAGTACAACTAGCACCTGGAGTTTTCTATGTAATACAGGAACCGGGGGAACCAATACAATTCTCACAACATCAGTTTCACCAGGAGCCAATTGTGCAAACGGAGGCGTTTTACTGCAATTTGGTAATGATACTAATGGAGACGGCATTTTGAATCCAAGCGAAATAAATACATCGCTTGATCAATATGTTTGTAACGGAACACAAGGTGCACAAGGCGTTCAGGGAACACAAGGCCCTCAAGGTATACAGGGAATTCAGGGTCCCGCTGGCACAAATGCATCACTACCTGCTGGAATCATCGTTATGTGGAGCGGTACTTTGGCAACTGTGCCTTCGGGTTGGGCTTTGTGTGATGGAACAAATGGAACGCCGGATTTGATGGATCGATTTGTAGTTTCCGCAAGATTTGATGCGGGAGGAGGTGGAAATAACATTTCAAATTTTAACATCGGACATACAGGCGGTGCGAATTCAGTGACAATTACAACCAACAATTTACCTTCTCATACGCACAGCATCGGTGGTTCAACGGGAGGACAGAGTGTGAGCCACACGCATGCAGTTAGCATAACAACGTCAGGTGGTGACCATACTCATACATATGATAAAGGAATTTCTGGAGGTGATGTACGCGAAGGTACTGGAGGCCAAACATACCCATTACGTTCTGTAACTCCTACCAATACTTCAGGAACAGGAGCACATTCCCATACTGTATCAGGAAATACTGGAAATGCCAGTGTGGATCATACCCATACACTTCCTGCCAATACAGGGGCAACCGGAGGCGGGGTAGCACTAAATATTTTACCCCCCTATTACGCATTAGCCTATATCATGAAACTATGAGTTATTTATTTAAAAATATTACAAATGAAATAAGAATGAAACTGTTTTCAGTTTTCAAGAACAGTATGAGAATTTTTCAAAATAAGATCTCAACAATCATAATGACGTTTTTTCTAAACACGTTTTATTCCGTTGCCCAACAAAACATGCGAATTTCAGATGTTACCAATGCTCCTGCTTCTGCATCCAGTGTTCTGGAAGTCGAATCTACCACCAAGGGAATGCTGGTTCCAAGAATGACAACGACTCAACGACTAGTGATTGCAAATCCCGCTAATGGATTATTGGTATACGATACGAATGTAGAGTGTTTCATGTATTACACCTCATTTAATACGACTTGGAATTACCTCTGTAACACGGGAAATGGAGGAGTGAATACCATTTTATCGTCCCAGGTTGCACCAGGATCGAATTGTGTCAATGGCGGTGTTTTGTTGCAGTTCGGAAATGATGCCAATGGAAATGGAGCTTTGGATGCAAACGAAATTAATACAGCTTTAAATCAATACATCTGTAATGGAATTCAAGGTCCTCAGGGAACGCAAGGCGCAATCGGTCCACAAGGACCAGCTGGTGCCACAGGAGCGACAGGTTCTGCCGGTATCAATTGTTGGGACAGCAACGCAAACGGCATTAATGATGCTTCAGAGGACGTTAATAATGATGGTAATTTTAATGGATTAGATTGCATTGGTGCTACAGGAGCGCAAGGTCCAGCTGGTGCGACAGGAGCGACAGGTTCTGACGGAATAAATTGTTGGGACAGTAACGCAAACGGCATTAATGATGCTTCAGAGGACGTTAATAATGATGGTAATTTTAATGGATTAGATTGTGTTGGCGCTGCGGGAGCGCAGGGTCCGGTTGGTCCTCAAGGCGCGCAAGGACCCCAAGGCCCTGCGGGTTCAGGTGGTTTTTGCGCTACCGCAGCTGTAGGATACATCCCAGTATTTACTAGTCCTTCATCAATTTGTAATTCAATCGTTTATCAGAGTGGAAATAACATCGGTGTAAATACCACAACTCCTGCTGTCTCCGTTCAAATTAATGCAACAGACGCCATTGCTATTCCATCTGGAACTACGAGTCAACAGCCAGCGGGAGCACCGGTTGGTTCAATGCGATTCAATACAACAACTGGCGTAGTTGAAGTTTATAATGGTACTTGCTGGCAAAACGTAAATACTCCACCAATCGGCTCAACCTATGTTCAATGGTTCAATGCTGCAGATCCGAATGCCTTGTACCCCTGCACTCAATGGGTGTCAACAGATATTGCAAATGGTGAATTTATACGAGCACGGGGAGGGCTTTCCAATGTTGGTGCATCCGCATCTTTAACTGGAACGGCCCAACAATTTGCTACCGAAGCTCATCAACATACCGCATCAGTTTCTATTAATAATGCGACTGGTTTAGTGACGAGCGTTGCCGGTACTCATAATCATGGTGGTTCAACTGGTGGATATAACAACATTAGTTCAACTTGCGGAAATCCGAAATATGTTCCTTACGATGACAACATAACTGATTCAAACCTTGGCTCCTCAGCATCAGCAACGGGAGACTCACCCTCTGCTGCATGTCCATGGAATGGAAGGAGCACCGTAGGCGCATTTCTTGGTAGATTAGATAACGAGCTCAACCACAATCACGTTATTTCCGGTGACGGAAATCATCAACATTCGATACCTGATCACAATCATTCAGGTACAATCATAATAGATAATAATACCGGAAATACAGCAGCCGAAACAAGACCAACTAATGTAGCTGTGATTTTTTGGAGAAGAATTAATTAATATAAATGAGTTAAAATAATTTACAAGGAGAAAACAATGAAAAAAAGACTTATTTATCTGATGGCATTTGTGATATTAATAGTTGTGCAATCAAATGCTCAGCAAAATATGCGAATTTCAGATGTTACCAATGCTCCTGCTTCTGCATCCAGTGTGCTAGAAGTCGAATCCACCACCAAAGGAATGCTCGTTCCTCGTATGTCGACTGTACAGCGACTAGCCATTGCAAATCCCGCAAATGGATTACTTGTTTACGACACAAATGTTGAATGTTTCATGTTTTATACGGCCTTCAACACGACTTGGAATTATTTGTGTAACACCGGAAGCGGAGGAGCAAACACGATTTTAACTTCTCAGATTGCACCTGGAGCAACTTGTGCCAACGGCGGTGTTCTCTTGCAATTTGGAAATGATGCGAACGGAAATGGGCAGCTTGATCCAACGGAGATTAACAATACCTTGAACCAATATGTCTGTAATGGTACTGCTGGAGCTCAAGGTCCGCAGGGAGTACAAGGCCCCGCTGGTCCGCAAGGTCCTCCTGGATCACCTGCTCCCGCTTGTGTTCCGACATCTTTGGGATTTAACAGTAATGGTACTTTAAGCTACACTGATAACTGTGGAAATACCATTACCTCTCCAAATGGAGCATGGTTAATAGGTGGAAACACCAACCCGCCTAGCAACAACCTCGGACAAACTGGAAATGCCCCCATTAATTTTATTACCAATAACCAAAATCGTTTCAGTGTAGAAGCCAATGGTGACATTTTTGTGGATGGCAGCAAACCCATTGTCATTCGCCGTTTTTTCTGCAATGGTTGTGATAACCCGAATCGAAACACAGGGGTTTCATCTTCAACCTATTCAGCAGTGATTGCAGGATTTTATCCCACTCAACAATCTGGTCCAAATGCACAAGCGAATAGAGCAAGAGTTTATGTAAATGGCGGTACCTGGTGGTTTAAAGGTGATATGCAAGACGCCACTGGGGAAGATTGGACTGTTGACATCATGTTCATCAAACGACAACTTGTTGATGACCAAAGACCAAATTCGTCAAATGGCACATCGGGGGCAACGGGGTTTTAATCCCTAAAGCGTTAGGGTAGAGAATGTAGAATTATTATTAACATCAAAAATGAAAAAAATGAAAAATTTAAAAATTACTATGATGACCATCGGAATGTTGACGTTCGGTGGAGAGGCTTTCAGCCAATCGTTGGGAATTAACACAAGTGGAGCATCAGCAGATCCTTCCTCCATTTTGGATTTGAGTTCAACAAGTAAAGGACTCTTGATTCCAAGGATGACGCTAGCGCAGCGAAATGCAATTAGTGCCCCTGCAACTGGACTTTTAATTTACCAAACAGATAATACACCAGGATTTTACCATTATAATGGAACTGCTTGGTTTCAAGCAATCGGATCAGAAGGGCCTCAAGGTGCATCCGGAGCGGATGGTAAAACGGTATTGAATGGAATAACGAATCCCACTAGTGAAGGAACAAACGGTGATTTTTACATCAATACCTCGACCAATACCTTATTTGGTCCGAAAGCAAGTGGAGTATGGCCAAGTGGTGTTTCATTGGTTGGTCCTACAGGAGCAACGGGTGCGACTGGAGCTACTGGACCTGCTGGACCTGCTCCAACAGGGACTGGAATTGTAACGGTCAATAGTAATTCATTAGGAACGCCAGGTGCGCTTACCGGTGATGTAACTACAACTGGTGCTAGTTTAGCTACTAGCATTGCTAGCGGTGCAGTTACCTATGCCAAAATACAGAATGTTGCCGCAATTAGATTATTAGGAAACCCCACGGGATCAGCAGCTGCGCCTTCTGAAATTTCTCTTGGTTCAGGCTTGAATTTTAGTGGAACAACTTTGAATACTGTAAACAATGGAACAGTAACAAGTGTCTCGGGTTCATCCCCTATCAGTGTTACAAACGGAACAACAACACCATCTATAACAATTGCCGATGCAGCAGCGGATGAAAGTACCAAAGGAGCAGCCACATTTACGGCTGCTGATTTCAATGCTACGACCGGAAATATTTCAATTGATTATACCAACGGACAGAAAGCCACAAGTTCAGTCCCTGGCTTTTTAACTTCAACGGATTGGACAACCTTCAATGGCAAAGAAAGTGCATTAACCTTCTCTAACGGTCTTACGCGAAGTACAAATGCCATTACTCTGGGTGGTGAATTAACAGGCGCTACAACCATTTCTGGGCTAACAAGCGCTAATAAAATGAGTTTCACCGGCACTGGAGTGGATGCATTTAATGTAGACGGCACTACCTTAAGTGTTGATGCAACTAATAATAGAATAGGTATTGGTAACTCAACCCCTGGTTCATCGTTAGATGTTTCGGGAGCGATAAGAATAAGAAATACTTCTTCTGACGCAACCTTTACAAATGCAGGTGCCATTGCCTTAAAACAATCTGATAGCAATCCATTTATTTCTTTTCACAGTGACCTTGGTGCCAGACAAGGGTTTATTCAGTCTTCCTCAGGGGGGAGTGATTTAAACATTGCTTCTGAACTATCAAGTGGTATTCGTTTCACAACTGGTGGTTTCACTAGAGCAAGAATAGACAATACAGGATTAGGCATTGGAAATATTACTCCTTCCATTGCTTTAGATGTAAATGGTAGCTTAAGAATTCGCAGTGCTTCAGATGCATCAGGTAATATTCGTTTTGATGCAGCGAATCCATACATTACTGCTTCTTCATACATTCATTTTCCAGGTGGCGCTTATTTTAATGGCGGCACAGTATATGTACAAAACACAACTGCGTTAAGAGGATCAATCGTTAATGATGCTGCTACAAACTCAGGTCGTTTATGGTTAGATGACAATGTAACAGTGCGGGGCAACCTTGGCATTTCGGAAGCAAGTGGATCCGGAACACGCACAACAATAACCTCAGATGCCAATGCTTGTACTTTTGCTCATAACGATAATCAAGAAATTTCTTTTTTTGTAAATGGTACAGAAAGGTTGCGTATAAATAATGGGACGACCCAGAATATGTCTGGCTCCTGGGCAGCATTGTCCGATAGAAGAATAAAAGAAAATATTCAACCTCTAGCTTATGGTTTGAAGGAAGTGTTGAAGATTAGACCGGTTAAGTACTTTCAACATGATGTATTATCATTTGAATACGCTTCTGAAAATATTTTGAAAGCTGGTAAAAATGACATCGGTTTTATTGCTCAAGATATCTATGAAGTTTTACCTGAAATGGTTTCAAAGCCAGAAGATGAAAACAAAACATTTTGGGGGGTAAGTTACGAAAGATTAGTTCCTGTCTTAGTCAAAGCTATTCAAGAGCAGCAATCCCAAATAGAGACACTTAAAAACGAAAAAAAAGCCACTGCATTGGAGTTGGATAAACTAAAAGCAGAAATCGAGTGGATCAAAGCGGCATTGCCTAAGGCTGAGAAGGATTAGAATTTAGTCCCGATAGCGTTCGAGAAGAAAATGTAGTCTGCCAAAGCGAAAAAAATTGAGCTTGACAAATTCCAACTATCAACTATTCTCATTTGCGAATGACCGTCATGCGCGCAATCCTTTCCCCGGAAACTTCATAAATCATTACCAATTCAATCGGAACATCGCTGCCTTTTCTACCAACAATGGATTCATGATCAATGACTTTGTTACCCATTATCGAACGATGTAAAATGGTGGAATACAATTTTGGTGAAGCATCGAACAAGTCTTTATACAAAGTTCTTATTGCGTCTTTTCCTTTGGCAACCGGTTCCGTTATTCCGAAAGTATACAACGCAATACTGTCCGTAAATGAAGTCATGAATCCATCCAAATTTCGTTTATTGTAAAAATCAAGGTTTTCTTGAACAACTTCGGTTGGTGTTTTGGTATTCTGCGCCTGAATGGTTTTAATAGAAATCACCATCATTGCGGTAAGGTAAATAAATTTCATTTTCTTAAGTATCTGTTTCTATCTAAATCTACTAACCTATTTCAAAACCACTACCTTTGGTGAAATTTGAAATTTGAATGTTTAAATTTAGTTTTTTAATCTCGATTTTTAGTTTTTGGGTTTACAATTTGTCTTGGACTCAGCAAAATCAATGGATTAAAGGAAAGATCATGGATCAAGAGACCATGTTACCTGTTCCGGGTGTTAAAGTTTTACTCTTTTCGGAAGAATTTCAAGATGGAACCTTTACGGATTCATTAGGTGGATTCAAATTACAGAGTCCAACTGGTCGAGTAAACATTCAATTCATGCTATCTGGCTATGAGGTGATGAACATGCAACAAGTATTAGTTACCAGTGGCAAACAATTGGATCTTCAAATCGAGATGAAACCGAGCAGTCAAAGTTTGGATGTTGTAACGGTTACAGCAGAAAAAGACCGAAAAGCAAATCAGATGGCGACGGTTAGTGCAAGAAGTTTTAATGTGGAAGAAACACAACGTTATGCAGCAAGCTTCAACGACCCTGCCCGCATGGCACTTTCATTTGCAGGGGTTAATACGGCAAATGATGCTAGTAACGAGATCATTGTCCGAGGAAATTCTGCACGAGGTTTGCTCTGGCGAGTAGAAGGAATTGAAATCCCTAATCCCAATCACTTTAGTAACGGCGAGGGAGGTTCTGGAGGAGGAATTAGCATTTTGAGTAGCCAAATTTTGAGTAATTCCACATTTTACACAGGTGCTTTCCCCGGAGAATTTGGGAATGCGCTTTCGGGAGTTTTTGATATTAAATTCAGAAAGGGAAATACTGATAAACGAGAATACTCCCTGCAATTGGGGATTTTAGGTTTACAAAGTTCTTTAGAAGGTCCGTTTTCAAAAAAACACAAAGGATCGTATTTAGTAAATTACAGATACAGTACGCTGATTTTCTTGAATGCAATTGGACTTCCTGTTGTGGACAACGCCTTGGTGCCTCAATTTCAAGACTTGAGTTATAATTTATATTTCCCAACTAAAAAGCTGGGTTCATTCACTGTATTTGGTTTAGGAGGAATTTCTACCGCAGGGGATTTAGCAGAAAAAGATTCATCTTTATGGTTAACAAGATCTGACCGATTTGAGGATAAAAGTTATCAGTTTGTTGGATCAACCGGAATTACCCATACGTTACCTCTCGGGAAAAAAGGGTATTGGAAAAGTGTTGTTGCTCTTTCAAGGGAGGAAAATGGCTACAAAATGGACTCTTTAAATACTGATTACCAACCAGTAAAAGCATACAACGAAAGCATTAGATATGACGTAATTCGAAGTCATTCTTTTCTTAATTTAAAATTGAATGCCAAACAAACTATGAGATTTGGTGGATATTATTCCCAATATTTCTATTCTATTTTTTCGCAAGGATTGAATTTACAAAACAACAGTTTTGGAACCTTTAGCGATGAAAAAGGAAATACCGGTCTTATTCAGTTTTATGGTCAACATAAAATTCAACTTGCAAATAAACTTGATATTGTAAGTGGTTTACATACTACATTTTTTGTTTTAAATAAAAAGATAAATATTGAACCTCGTTTTGGAGTTAACTACCAATTAAATCGACGGCAATCCTTGAATTTCGGATTTGGTTTACACAGCAGACTGGAGCCTATTTCGATTTATCTTTCGCGCGTTTTTTCAAATCAAACAGAATTTACTCAACCCAATCGAAATTTGAGTTTAACTAGGTCTTTGCATCACGTTTTAGGATATGAACTTGCTTTAAGTTCAAGAATTCGCTTGAAATCAGAGATTTATTATCAGTACCTGTTTCAAGTTCCAGTAGATACGAGTAAATTATCTGCAACAAGCATGCTCAATGCAAGTACTGGACTATTTCAAAATACATGGTTAAACCTTGGAAACGGTCGAAACTATGGTTTAGAATTGACTTTGGAACGAAATCTTTTTGAAGGGTTTTACTTTTTGATTACCGGATCCGTTTTTCAATCTCAGTTTAAATTGCCAAACACAAATTGGTTAAATACTCGATTCAATGCCAATTATATGTTCAATGCGGTAGGCGGTTATGAGTTTAATTTTGGAAAAACGAACAAAAAGATTATAGGCTTTAATTCGCGATTTATTTGGCGGGGAGGAAATCGCTACACACCAATCGATTTAACGTTATCTCAAGCCCAAGGCACCGAAGTTTATTCCTCTCAAATCCCCTATTCAAGTCAACTACCCGATTACCTACGCATCGATTTTTCGGCATCTTTGCGATTTAATTACTCAAATTGGTCTCTAATTTTTTCAACTGAAATTCAAAATGTGACAAACAGGCTTAACATCAATCGCTATTTCTTTGATCCATACACAAAGGAAATAAGAACCGCCTACATGTTCGGAATCATGCCTGTATTCAACTTCAAAGTTGAATTTTAGAATTCTTGAATTCCGTGCTTTCTGAATTGTTTTTTTAATTGAAAGGTAATCATGTGAAAAAACATGATAAAATCCGAAACTAAACTGTAAAATGGATAACTAAATGTAGCCGGCTTGTTTCGTTCAAACATAAAGTGACCAATCCATGCAGAGCCATATCCAATGGTTAATCCCAGCAACAATAGTAAAGGTTTTGCGAGAATTATGGCCAAAACTAAATTTACAATAAATCCGCTTGTTCCAATAAAATGAAAAATTCTGCACGTTTGATTTCTGTGTTCATTCAGGTAGTAAGGGTAGAATTCTGATAAAGAGTTAAATTTTTTCACTGTTTTTTCTTTCAAAAATAATTTTTAATATCCAAAATGCAAAAAAAATGTTGACTGACTACACATAATTTATTTGTTCAAGTTTTCGAAAATTATCCTGTTCTGTGACCGCTAACTTCAAAACTAAAAAATCTACTTAAATTTCTCATAAGTCCTTGCGCGAAGTGAGAACGACCTCCCCCTAGTTGTCACATGTGGCTGGAGTGATGATTGCTCATACCTAAAAAAGGTTGATCGTTTTTCACCTCTTTTGCCTCAAGAATATTGAAGAAAATACATCTAGATTCTAAGTATTTGATTGAGTTAGATGTTCTCGATTATTGAAAAATCCCATTCGTGTTAATCCAATCATACCAATTACCAATTGAATGTGTTTGCCAGGTGTTAAAATCAAATAGATTTGAGGGGATGGGATTGAATTGACTATATTGATTTTTTCACGACTCACCAATCCCCACTAGCGCCACCGCCTCCAAAGCTTCCGCCTCCAAATCCACCGAAACCGCCACCGCCGCTAGAGCCGCCAAATCCTCCTCCGAAGCCACCAAATCCACCAATAAATCCTCCGCTTCCGATAGTCATTCCGCCACCGCGACCGCCTCTTCTTATAAGAACAATGACAATAACAATGATGATAATTAGCGCTACGAGTCCTTCCAAAAATCCCCCTTGATGTTTTTTAGCATATGTTTTATAGTTGTACTCTTTTTTGGCGAGACTGGAAATAACCTCAATCGTGGATTTAAGTCCGAGGTAGTAATTCTTCTTTTTGAAATTCGGAGTAAACTCATTTTCAATGATTTCATTCGCTGTAATATCTGGTATAACAGCCTCTAATCCCCGCCCAACACCGATACACACTTTTCTTCCGCCTTCGTCGTTCTTAACCGGTTTGATGAGGATCACAATTCCGTTATCTTCTTTTTCTTTTCCGATTCCCCATTCTTCTCCAATTTTTGCTGCATAATCCCAAGGCTCCATTCCATTAAGATTATCAACAATGATTACAGCAATCTCATTGGATGTTTCTTTTTCAAATGTTTCAAGTTGACTTTCAATGAGGCGCTCTTCCTCCTCGTTTAAAAGTTTTTCGGACGAAAAATTATTGTAAAGTCTTGGCGGATATTTTGGTTTTGGAAATTGAGCTAAGCAAGAAATAGAAATCAAGCATAACAAAATGATATGGAGGAAACGTAACTTCATTCCATCGTGATTTCGTTGCTCAATTCGTTTTTATCATCTGATTTCAAAGGAAAATATTGTTCGAGTTGTTTTCCGGCTTCGTTTACAGCATCAATAATCCCTTGAGCGAATTCATTTCGCTTGAATCGGAAAATTAGTTCGTTTTTGGTGCTTTCCCAAAAGTCGGATGGCACAACACTATTAATTCCTTGGTCGCCAATGATTGCTAATTTTCGATCGGAAAATGAGATGTAAATCAACACGCCGTTTCGATCTCGTGTTTGATACATTTTGAGTTTGTTGAAAATCGTAACTGCTTTTTCAAACGGATCAGAATCACATTTTTTGTCGATGTGAACTCGGATTTCACCCGATGTTTTGAGTTCAGCAAGCCGAATACATTCTTGAATTTCTTCTTTTTCGCTCGCCGTCAGCATTGTTTTTAGAATTTTACGTTTGGAGCGTTTTCAGCACCTGCAGCAGCTTTAAACCCTTCTTTTACAGGGAATTTCTCAGCATTTAAAAACATACTTGCGAAAAATCCACGAACATGGGTATTGTATTCTTTAACTGATTCGTTGTAAAGATCGCGTTCACGATTGATGCGATTTTCAGTACCTTCTAATTGCACTTGCAAACCTTGAAAGTTCTCCGTTGAACGAATTTGAGGATAAGCCTCGTAAGCCAAATTGATCGCTGTATTGATTTTTTTACCCAAAACTTCCAACTGCTCAGGATTTTTAGCATTTGTAATTTCTTCGTTGATACCAACAATTCCTGCTCTCGCTTGCGTTACTTTCGTCAAGATTTCTTGCTCGTTTTTAGCCGCTCCCTTAACGGTTTCAACTAAGTTCGGAACTAAATCCGCTCGTCTTTGATAAGCCGATTGAACGTTCCCCCATTTCTCGTTTACGCCTTCTTGAAGTCGAACAGCAGAGTTGTACAAATTGTAATAACCCAGAAAAACGATTAATAAAAGTCCCGCAATAGCGGTTAAAACAACATAGATTGGTTTCATTTTTAACTATTTGAAATCAAAGATATTGGGAATTCCGAGTTGATGTATGTTCTTAACAAAAATTATTAATCGATGCCAAAGGATAAAGCGCGCAGTAGCATCGCAGGTAATTGCAATTTTACAATCAAACTTAGTTTACAAGTATAACGACATGTTATTTTCATGGGTACTTGCTCAATTTGTTTTCAAGAATCTTTCATTCACTTCCCTCATTATCAAATACATAAAAAAAACATGCGCACAGTTTCTTTTACCATAACCAGGCTCTATACACCTTCAGTTTATTCGCCACTTATCTTTTAGTATGAGAACATACAATTCTGAGGAGTTATTACTACCCCCTCTTCAACGGATAACATAAGAAATACTTTTCTACCGGTTGAGCGAGTGCTGAAATATTTAGATTATCAGACGCTTTTGTCAAATCGATGATTTCACCGTTTTTCATCAGCATGTTGATGTTTTGCTTATCCTGATTGTAGGCTTTGTTGGACAGAATATCTGAATAGACGAAATAATCTACTTCATTTCCTTCCAAATCTAACAACGAACGAGCAAATTCTTTTTCCATGTCGATGCGTGCTTGGGTAAACGGATCTTTGGAAATTTCAATTTTAAACAATCGGCGATTCACGATGCTTTGAGACAACGCGGATAGAATTTTGTCCGAATGTCGCTGCCACTCTTTAATGGCGCTTAAAATGTCAAAATCATCCAATTGTGCGAAGTAATCCAACACTTCAGGTTTCGATTGGAAATCCTGATTCGTAATGTCATTTTGAAGAAAAAACTGCAAAGGTTCGCTTGCGAACAACGTTTCACCGGATTTCACCAATTCCTTCGCTCTTCGAAGTGTGTGAATCAACATGAATTCAGCAGAAACAACTGTCTTGTGTAAATAAACTTGCCAATACATGAGGCGACGTGCAACAATGAATTTCTCGATGGAGTAAATTCCTTTTTCTTCCAGAACCAAATTCCCTTCATGCACATTCAACATCTCAATTAAGCGATCGCTTCCGATGATTCCTTCACTAACACCCGAATAAAAACTGTCACGATTCAAATAATCCAAGCGATCCATATCCAACTGACTGGAAACCAATTGATGTAAAAACGGCTTATTGTATTTATTCTGAAAAATCAACAGCGCTCGTGATAAGTCATCTCCGAATTCACGACTCATGCGTTCGATGAAGAATCCGGAAATGTCTTCATGGCTGACGCCAGACACAATATCAAATTCCAAAGCATGGCTAAACGGCCCGTGACCGATGTCGTGTAGGAGTATTGCCAAACAGACTGCTCGCTCTTCCTCTGGCGTAATTTCATGTCCTTTGCGACGCAACGTACTTACTGCTTGAATCATCAAATGCATCGCTCCTAAAACGTGATGAAAACGGGTATGAATGGCACCAGGATAAACCAAATGACTTAGTCCCAATTGCATGATCCGACGAAGTCGTTGCATGTAGGGATGCTCAATTACATCAAAAATAATGTCATCAGGGATTGAAATAAATCCATAGACCGGATCGTTAACTATTTTCTTCTTGTTATTTCGATTATACTTAGGTCGCAATTGACTAATTTTAAAATTCTATTCAAAACTATTAAAAAATAAAGGAAAATGGTCGATAAAATTCTGTGGGCAGAT
>JBIIVA010000203.1:0-4163 GCA_044339705.1 Crocinitomicaceae bacterium | reverse complement strand
GGAAGTAGGGGCGACAAAACCGTTTTTTTTACCAGGACTTTTTTCAAACGAATCTTTACGCTATCTATTTGTATCCAACATGGCAATGCAGGAAAAGTATGGAGTTACTTTTTCCACTTCGGTTCGCTCCAACATGGGAATCCATTTGGATGTAAACAGACATCGTCTGATTTTCAAAAATGATTATCAATACAATGGTTTGTCGACATTTAATGCTGTGGAAACTTCCCTAATTTGGTCTTGGAATATTCGTGAAAAAGTCAATTTGATTGGCAATCAACGCATTTCGATGGGAACGAAATACCCAAGACTTCAGGTTCAATTTGATCAAGGTTGGATTCCAACCAATTACCCTCAATTTTTGAGTTATTCAAGGTTGAATTTATCAATTAGTCAAAACATAACTGTAATTGGCATTGGAAAATTAGCGTGGAGTTTTAGAGGTGGAATTGCAAACGGAAATGTGCCATTAAATTACTTTTTCGCTTTGCAAGCTAGTAGACAAAATTGGTCGGTTTCTGTCCCAAATACGTTTGAAACAGTTGGTGTAAATGAGTTTTATCATAAGAAATCAGCATCGTTGTTTACACGGTTTACATTCAACGCAGTTCGAACCAAGGCAAAATGGAATCAACCACAATTCGGATTTCATTATGCTTATGGAATCGGTGAATTTCAAAATAAATCAGAACACAATATCGAATTTAAAACGATGGATAAAGGATTGCACGAGGCTGGAATTTTTCTGAGTGGTCTTTATACTTCAAGTAACTCGAGTATTGGCTTGGGTTCCTTTTATCGATTTGGATATTACTCCGATCAAGATTGGAAAAAGAATATCGTTCCGAAAATTGTAGTTGGGTTTACTTTTTAATGTAAATCTATTAACTCTCAATTCTTCACGTAATAAATTTCTATTCTATAACTAACCTCTTAACCACACTCACCTCGTTGTAAAAAGAGTCGAGGTAATTTACTTTCAATAAATAAACACCTGCGACATTTGGAGGTTCAATTTCAATAAAACTTTGATTTAGTATTGAGTCACCTATTATTTTTTTTCCATTTAAATCAAAGAGTTCGAAGCTGAATTCATTACTTTTATCATAAGGCATTCGAATCGTAAATTGTTGATTCTCTCGAACTGGATTGGGATAAATTTGAACTTCATCCTTAGCTTGATTTAGAAAAAAGTCCCGATCAAAATCAAACAAGTAAAAACCCGTATTTCTATCTGAAACTAAAATTCGTCCACTAGGAAGTAATGCGTGAATGCCCCAAGCGCCCCACATCGAATAATTGTTTGTCAGCTCATTGTCAATGTAGGTGTCATATGCAGCCACTTCACGAGGAGGGTTAATTCGTAAATCATAGATTCTCAGTCCATCGTTGTAATAGGCGATAAAAGCAAATTCATTCGTGCATTGGATATTATGGGCTGTTTTATTGTATGGCGAATTTGGTCGACCAAAAAAGGATTCAATATCGATTGAAAAATCAATTTTCAAGTTGGCTTTTTTAACCAAAGTTCCTGCTGTCTCATCTGCAAACACATACGTTTTTCCATCTGGACAAAGCCAACCTTGATGATTGTATCCTTGTTGCTGATACACTTGTAAATTATTCAGATAAAGTGGGTTGGTCGGATTTGAAAAATCGTAAACGCGCATGCCGTCATAGCCACAATTCAGAATAGCTAAATTATCTCGAACGTAAATGTCATGCACATCTTGAATTTCCTCCGGACTTTGCCAAAGTAAAGTTGGATTTATTGGATCGACTAATGAAAAAACGCGCAGAGCAATCATAGATGTTTCAAGGTTGTTAATGATAGGAGTAACTTGACACAAATACAAAAGCTCATTCAACGAATCAACAAAAAGATTATGCGTTTTTCCAAACAAATTATTTCTCAAATCAGCCACCAGGTGAACCGAATCAGGTAAATACGAAATATCGATGATTTGGAGGCTACTCGGACCGTCATCGCAAACGGCGTAAACGTAATGCTTAAAATGTTTGTATTCCCGGTTGATGGCTTGTGAAGAAACAAAACGACCTGAAACGAAATCAATAAATTTGAATGTGTCGGCTTCCGTTAACTCAAAAAAGTGCGCTCCTTCGGTTGAACCAATAATTCCATATTCTTTACCGTCTTGTTCGAATGCCCAAGAACCACTAAACCGAACTTGACTTGAATTTGTCAAAAGCGAATCGGAGAACCAGTGATCCAAAAGGGTAATGTTTTTAATCTCTTGTGCTGAATGTTGAAACAGGACAAAACAAAACGTGAAAGTCAGAAACTTCATGCTGTAAAAATAAAGTAAAATGGAATAAAAAGTGGTTGATCTTAATAGCGAATGCTCAAGTTACTATATTTCGTAAACGTTTTTCCATTGAGGTCTTTGGCAGTAATGAAATAAACGTAATTACCCGAAGGAGCTTTTTCCCCATTCATCATGGTTCCATCCCAATTAAATTCCAAATCGGTCGAAGTGAAAATTGTTTTTCCCTTATCGTCCAAAACTACCATTGAAAAATCTGTAAGCTCCACTTTGGGAATTGTCAAATAGTCATTGTTTCCATCACCATTCGGTGTAAATACATTTGGTAAGTTTATCTTAACTTCGCTCTGAGTCGGAACTTGTCTGGAATCCGAAGTTTTATTCATGGAATTATTTTCAACCGAGTGTAACGATTTTGATTCAATTTTCGGAGCAATGGCCGGTTTTAGTTCTTGTTTTTCTAAAGTAATTTGACCTTTTAATTCGGATGTGGAATTGTTTGGATTTTGATTCAATTGAACAGCGTCCTCTTGTGTAATCATTTCTGATTCAGGAGGCAACAAAATTAATTCATCAACGCTCGTTTTAATCTCTATATCTGAAAATTTAGGTTTAGAAGTTTCCTTGTTCAGGGCATCTTCATTCGTTTCAACAACGGACGGTTTTTCAATTTTTGCTGGTTCTTTTTCTAGTGAAGATTCTTTCTCTGAATTTGAAATAGCAAACCATATTCCTGTGGAAACTGCCGCTGTTAATGAAGAACCAATTATTAATTTCGTGATTAAAGATAAACCTGTTGTAGCTGAAGTTGCTCCAATGGAGGAAGAAATAGCCGACCAAATTTCAGGACGAACGGGTGTATCGAAATTCGATAGTTTCTCTTGAAATAAATCTTTAATAAAATCTTTTTCTTCCATTTTATCTTTTTTCAATGCGATCTCTCAAATAGGCCCTAGCTCTCAAATACTGAGATTTGGATGTGCTTTCCGTTATTCCGAGTTGTGTAGCAATTTCTTGATGCGAATAACCTTCAATTGCGAACATGTTGAAAACGATGCGATAACCATCTGGCATATGTTGAATTAAGTTCATTAAATCTTCAGCCATCAAATTCTCAGCGATGAAACTGTTTTGATCCAATTTATATTCAACTTCTTCAGCTTGCACGTCATTCAAAAACTTTGAATTTTTTCGAATTTGATCCAAGCACGAATTCACAACAATTCTTCGTATCCAACCCTCTAAAACTCCTTCATATTTAAAATCAGGAAGTTTAGAATAAACTTTTACAAACGAATCTTGCAGCGCATCTTCGGCCTCTTCCGTTTTTTTCATGTAACGCAAGCAAACTGAAAACATCTTTTGGGCATATTTGTCAAACAACGCTTTTTGTGCCCTTGGATTACTCTTAATACATTCACGAACTAATTCGTAATCCTCCATGACTTAGTTTCTATGACTTTTAATGATTCGAAAAAGTTGCATCAGTTTCCTAACTTCCCTTTTAATTGGGTAATTTCGTGATGTAAAATAAATGTTTTATGCGATTGGTTGTATTGTTTTTCCTGATTTTTATGATTCAAGTTTCCAATGGTCAAGCTTTGAAATCGATTAAAGGTGTGCACTGGAAAGGTGAACTGGCGATGAATGATCGTTTGTACATTCCTTTTTTGATTGATTTTTCAAATGCACAAAATAAAATTCAAATGGAAATCAGGAATGCGGATGAGCGTATCGAAATGAATTTATCTTTCCAGCAAGATTCCGTTCAAGCCAATTTTCCGGAGGTTGATGCCTATTTGAAATTCAAACTTGCAGAAAACAAGCGTGAAATTCGAGGTTACTGGGTGAATTTAAACAAAAAAGTAATCACCAAAA
>JBIIVA010000003.1:0-47704 GCA_044339705.1 Crocinitomicaceae bacterium | reverse complement strand
CAATCAGGTTATTACGATGGACTTAAATGGCATCGTGTACTCCCCGATTTTGTAATCCAAGGTGGTTGCCCAAATACGAGGGAAGGAGCTAATGGAATGCCAGGAACAGGTGGGCCTGGATACCAAATTGATTGTGAATTGAACGGTGAAAATCAATTTCACGATCGTGGAGTTCTTTCAATGGCTCACGCGGGAAGAAATACAGGTGGCTCGCAATTTTTTGTTTGTCATTCAAGAAGAAATACGGCTCATTTAGATCGAAATCATACGTGTTTTGGAAAAGTATACGAAGGCATGGATGTAATTGATGATATCCGTCAAGGAGATACGATTGATAAAATTGAAATTATCGAAGATTAACCTAAAAATACAAACAAAAAAAGCCGTTGAATATTGTTTTCAACGGCTTTTTAATTTCATAAAATCAAAATCAATTTTTCTTATCTCCCAACATCGATTGAATTTGACGCATCGTTTTTTCCATTCCTTCAGCACTTCCGTCCAAGAAAATCGTATTTCCTTTTCCATATTCTGCAAAGTTCTTTATTGCCTCCGTCCACATGGAGAATAAAATAACGTTTGTATCCAAATTTGCTTGTTTCATCTCTTCAGCCGCCTCACTCATACCTTTTGCCACCTCTTGACGGAATAATGCTACTCCTTGACCTCGAAGCATTGCAGCTTCTTTTTCAGCTTGTGCAGCAATCTTAATCGCATTTCCTTCAGCTTCCGCAGCTTTTGTTTTTGTAATCAATAGGGCTTGTCCTTCATTTTCCGCAGCTGCTTTCAAGTTATTTGAAGCTACAACTTTGCTCATACTTTCTATGATTGCAGCATCAAAGGTTATATCGTTAATTTGTAAATCCATCAAGTGATAACCCCACGATTCTAAGGTATGGTCAATTTGATCTTTAACGCTATCAACAAGCTCATTTCTTAACCCAAGAATTTCGGATTGTTTTTGGCTCGCAACATATGAACGGATAGAACCTTCAATGGTGCGAATTAATGCTTGCATCAAATCTTTATTGCTAATGAATTTAAAGGCAACTTTTTTAATGGTTTCTTCATTTTCATCCATTACACTATAAAGCAACATACTTTTAAAGTAAACATTCGCTTGATCCACTGTTACCGCTTGAAATTCCATTTCAATACTTTGATTTTGAATTGAAATTCGCTTGTAAACTTGTTCTATAAATGGGATTTTTACGCGAAGTCCAGGATGCATAATGCGCCGGTATTTTCCAAACATGGTAATAACCGCAATGGTTCCTTGTTTAACAGTAAGTAAAGATGTGACAATTACGGCAATAATTAAGCCGAGTAAAACGAAAGGTATTTGCATAATGATTTGTTTTTGATAAAGTTAATCAAATTTATGATCTACTTGATAAAATGGATTATTTACAATCTTTTTGTAGGGCAGGATGTCGAAATTGAACCCAGTATTCATACAGACCAAAATCAGTTTTGAATAACTTTATTTCTTCTTTATGATTTGGTGCAATTGAGATTTTTTCAACGAAATCTTTTAAATCAGAATCCGTTTTTCTAACAAGTGAAATCCAACTTCCACGGTGATCGATACATGTATATGCATCACATGCTAAAACACGCTTTAAAGGCATTTTTATGGTGTAATAGACACTATCTGGATGATATTTTTCTGTTTTAATAATCGTTTTATTGAAGTCGATTTTTTTGAATCGTCCATTTTTGTATTCTATTTTCAAATGCTTACCCAACGTGTCGGCCACAAAGTTCGATAATTGGTGCGCAATGTCATCTCCGTCAACAAAATCGGCACCTTTGTATGATGCAAAAAACTCATTGGACTTTATTTTGCAACAATAAATTGGTTTTTCGGTTTTAGCCTCAATTTTTTTTTGATGCTTGATGGAATCTGTTTGTCCTTGACATGAAGAAAGGACTAATCCAGAGAAAATTAATAATTTGATATTCTTCATTTTTCGAATCAAAATTAATTTCAGGTTTTCTTATTCTCGTTCATCAATGATTAAAAAGTCTGAATTGAATGGTTGAAATAAATTTTTTAGTTTTTGAATTGTTTTTGAGTAGTTTCCATCGGTACAGAATTGAAAAAAATTAACATTCCTTTCCTGTAATTTATTTTTAGGAAATAACTTATTTTTAAGTTGTTCAACTCCATTCAAACTTTTTTCATGTTTTACTTTTACTGATTTCTCAATTTGACTTTTTAGATTTTCAATTTGCTTTTCAATTTTAGTCAACTCTGCTCCTATCTTTGAATTTAGAGAGGGATCAATTTGATTTGCCTTTTCGGAAAAATCTGTTTTAAACTGATTGAACTGAAAGTCTATTAATTTAAAATCAATACTTTCAGATTCATGACTCAAAAGAACTTGCTTTTTAAGATCATGAACAGACTTAAACAAATCAACTACTTTCAAATTAATTTTTTCCAATTTTTGTATACTTACTAAATCCAACCATAAAGCACTTGTTCGAGCTTGTATCAATGGAAATTGGATACCCGCCTGTTCGAAAACACCTTTCAATTGCAACCAATAACTCAATTCACCTACCCCACCAACGTAACATAAATTTGGCAACAAGAATTCTTGATAAAGTGGCCTTAAAATCACATTTGGTGAAAATGATTCTGGTTCTGTATCCATCAAATCGAGTATTTCTTTTTCGCTGAATTCGTTGTCCCTTATTTTAATACCAGTTTCTATTGGTATAATTCGCTCCCTTTTATTTTCTGACAAATGAAATAAATTTATTTCTCTGGGATTAACTTGAGTTTTAAAATTACGTTGTTGTAGTTTTTGATTGGTTTCAATAACCGCTTTAAATGAAAAAGATGTTTGTATTTCATTTTTCATCAAAGGTGAAAAGGCTTTCTTAAATTCCCGTTGATCTCCATCAATAATTAGTAAACCATAGTCTGCGAACAGTGTATGAATAAATTTGAAAAATGCTTCTCCGTATGTTTTTCCGTTAAAATGCATGATGAGTTTTTCAATCTCATTGGATGGATTATTTCTGAAAAATTCTCTAAAAGCATCTATTACCTCTGGGATTCCAGAAAGATTCATCCGACCTACTGCTCCTTCCTGTTCTGTTTCCCAACTTATCGTTTTTCCAAAAATGGATACCGATTTTATTTCTTCAAAATCATGATCCTCTGAAGCCATCCAAAAAACAGGGATAAACTTATTTTGCGGATAAAGTCTATTCAGCTCCTCGCATTGCTTGATTACATGAAGAATCTTGTAAATAAAATAGATTGGTCCGGTCAACAAACAAAGTTGATGTCCTGTCGCAACAGTAAAACAATTTTGATCTGATAATTTATTTATATTTTCGAGGGTTTTGGTGTTATTTTTAAGACCTTCATATTTCGATTTTAATACTTGTTGAAGGAGAATTCGGTTGGCATGATTGTAATTTTCAGACTTCAACTCAATTTGTTTCAAAAAAGCTTCCCTTGAAAATGGAAGTCCTATGAAATCCTTAATTGAACTCTGATTTTCGGATAGCCATAACTGTTGCTCCGTAAATGCATTCGTTTGCTGCCTTGGAATATATGTTGCTTTCATTGGACTGTTGTAGTAAAGTTACGATTTCAATTTGAGTTGAATCGCTTGATTTTTTTTCAAAATAGTTGGAACATTTTAATAGAGAAAACCAAATAGCCATAGTGGAATGTGTTTTTCGCTACCAATTTCAATGTTGTCAGAGGCCACATAGCTGTCTTGAACCCCTTTAATTTGTTTTTTTGACTTTGATTTTCCTCCAATCTCGAAAGTAAATTCACCATCAACAAAAAAATCAGCATGTTGTGAAGCGGTTACGGGATAAACATTTGCAACCTGATTGTAAAAGAAACTTTCGCGAATTGTTCCGCTTTGAATAGCAGTTTTTCCAATAGCATACATGAGATTGGGGTGATGAAGATAAACCTTTTCTGGTTTTGCCAAATGCGCTTCGCTCGAACTTTTACTTTGAAGTAGATTAAACAATTTCGCATCTTCAAGATAGTTTAAATACAACATTATGGTATTGCGAGAAACACCCAAATCTCCAGCTAACTTAGACACATTTGGTTGATAAGGGAGGGCGTGTGCGACAACATACAGAAGTTTCTTTAATTTATGAATGTATTTTACGTCAACATGACGAAGATAAGGCAAATCAGACTCCAACATCAAATTAATGGTGTTCTGTAATTTTTGTGGATAGGAATGAATACTCTCGAGGTAATATGGATAATAGCCATATTTGAGGTATTCATCGAAATAAGCCAACGGTGTTATCTTAGAAATGATACTACGTGCAATTTGTTGATGATTATTCAGTAATTCGCGAAGTTCGATTTTCTCGAAATTATATCCTGATTGAATGTTGATGAATTCTCTAAGTGAAAGGCCATTCATGATATAAATTACAGCTCTTCTGCTCAAATCGGCTTTCCCTGAGTTAATATGTAAAAGTGAGGATCCTGTAAATATCACTTTCAAGTTTAAATAGCGGTCGTATATATTTTTTAACTCCTGACTCCAATTCGGATATTTGTGAATTTCATCAATAAAAAAATGAGTTCCGCCCCGTTTAACCCAATGGTCGACAAATTCTATTAAGGAAGAATTTGAAAAATAAATGTCATCCATGCTGACATAAATTGGACGAGATTCTTTTGGTAATTTATTGCATAAATGATTTAAAAGATAAGTCGTTTTGCCAACTCCTCTTGCACCTGTTAGACCTATAAGTCGATCATTCCAATCGATTTCTATGGTTCGATCAAAGCGTGGTTTGAAATTACTTATGATTCGTTCATACGTTTCAATGAGTACATCCATTTCTTCTATTTATAATACAAATATAGCAATATGTTTAAATTTATGAAATACTTATAAAACATATAATAAATTAAATTGAAATATATAAATATCACATTAAAGTATTTTTTGCAATGTATATGTTGCAAATAATGATATTATTAAACGTTTAGAATTTAGCTAATACTATTTTCAACTGTGCCGTAGGAAGTCCCATCACATTCGTGTAGGAACCATTTATTTTTTCAACTGCCGTAACTCCAATCCAATCTTGAATTCCGTATGCTCCTGCTTTATCAAATGGATTGAACTCAGTAATGTAATACTCAATTTGATCTGGATTCAATTTCGTAAATGTCACCTCGGTTTTTTCAACAAATGAATACGATTTTTGATTACTTCGGATATTTACTCCTGTATAAACGGAATGGGTTCTACCTGAAAGATCAGTTAAAATAGATACCGCATCATTAAAATCTATCGGTTTACCGATAATCCGATTATCAAGAACTACAATTGTATCCGCGCAAATAATAATTTCATCTTCAACTAATTCAGACATCAGAATAGAGGCCTTTAATTCAGCTAATTTGATTGGAACTTCTTCAATTGCTATTAATTCCGGAACTGTTTCATCCGCATTCGGCTTTAGCGTTCTAAATTCAAACCCCAGCGTCTTTAAAAGCTCCTTTCTTCTCGGAGATTCAGATCCTAAAACAAGTTTCATTAATAATTAATGTAAAGTGTGATCAATCCGATTAACATGCTCCATTTCATGAGACCATTAACTGTTTTGAAGGGATAATTTTTTTTAGAAAGGATAAGAACCATACATGACAAATTAATGAGCGCAGAGGTAAAAAGAAAAATGAGCGAAATTGAATTATAATCAAGGTTAAATTCAAATTTGAAAAAAAGCCAAACGAAAATAGGTAGTTGAAGAATCGATGCAACCAAAAAACCGGTTTTTCGAACACCAAATTTCATCGGAATGGAATAGACATCAATTACCTTATCTCCAGAGATATCTTGGATGTCTTTGCTGATTTCCCTCGCCAAATTTTGAAGAAAAGCACAAAGCGTTAGAAAATAAATAAATGAATAATTCAATTTTGTCGACCAAGTAGCGGAGTGAAACGGATTGTATGTTAATGAACTTTCATTTAAGATTTTAAAAAACCAAATGGCAAGAAGAGGAACCGTTGCCGTAAGAGCGGCAATCATAAAGTTGCCAATGAAAAGTTTTTTCTTAAAGTATGTGCTGTAAAACCAAAGCAGGTTCATGGATAAAATATGAATAAAAATAAATAGTAAACTACCATACTTTATCGATAAATAAATAGAAATTAGCACTGCAACAATGTTTAAAGCCCAATGCAAAACAATTGCCCACCTTTTCTTCATGTACTTTGTAATGATGAGTTTTTGAGGTTTGTTAATTCTGTCAGCTTTTACATCAAAATAGTCGTTAATCATATTCCCTGCCGCAGCAATTATTACGGTCGAAAAAACCAACAAGCCAAAGTCTAAGGCATTAAAATCTATTTTTTGATAGGAATTATTATTAAAAACAAAAATTGAAACTCCAATCATAGTTAAAGAAATGATTAAAAGATTGGTTATTCGAATCAGGCGCAGGAAATGAATCATGGAATGATTTTGTAAACAGTTCTTCTATTCTTTTGATGAGCAGCCTCTTTGTCTTCGGGTTTTGACAGTTTTGCAATTTCCTCGTTGGATACAATTGGTTGTGAAGAACCGTATCCTTTGAAAGATAAACGATTTGAGGATACACCAGATTGAATTAAGTAATCCATAACTGACTTGGCGCGTTCTGAGGATAACTTTAAATTATCAACTTCATTGCCGCGTGAGTCCGTATGACCGCCTAATTCAATTTTTACTTTAAGATTTGCCTTCATGTAATTGGCAAATTTATTGAGCTCTACTTTAGATTCGGGTCGAAGGGTAGATTTATTTAAATCAAAGAAAACATTCGCTAAAACGTTATCATCTGAGCTACTCTCTGGATTCAAAGGAATATCAATGTGATAGCTTTTTTGGTCAGGAATTCCTCTCAAATTAAAGTTCAACGAATAAGGAAAGTATCCCGGATAAGTCACCTGAATCGCGTAATCACGTTCCAAAGGAAGTGGAACTATAAATGAGCCATCAATTTTATCCGCTTCAGAAATGATGACGGTTTTTCCATTACTGAGATCAATCAATTCGAAATATCCCGGTAGTGGTTTGTTAGTCTTTGCATCAAATACTAAACCGTCAAAATAGAGCGTTGTGACTGGTCTCAATTCTTGAGGAAGGTCGAAATAATAAATATCGAGTCCGCCATAACCACCATCGCGATCCGAGGCAAAAAAAGCGATATCTCCGGTTGCATTTACCATGAGTGAGTTTTCATCATACCTGGTGTTGATGGGGTAACCTAAATTCTCCGGTTCGGACCAATTTCCATTTTCGTCTAATCGAGATACATATAAATCAGATCCACCCATACCAATGTGCCCTCGAGATGCAAAGTACAATGTTCTTCCATCAGGATGAATATGGACTGATTCCTCCATATCTGGAGTGTTTAGGGTACTAGGTAACCGTTGACCAGGTCCCCAAGTTCCATCCTCTCTTAAATTGGATACATAAATATCTGCATTCTGCTTACCACTTTTGTTTCGGATTCCACGAATAAAATAAAGTGTTTTTCCATCGGAAGAAAGGGATGGTTGTGTTTCCCAATTTGCTGTATTTACTTCTCCTGGTAAATTGATTGGATTGGTCCAACGGTTGCCGATTTTTCGAGTTATAAACAAATCACAACTGCCTTTTCCAGTTCGATTTTCACCATAATAGGTGCCTGATTCGTCTGAACAAGCGACAAAAATCAAAGTCTTTCCATCTGCAGCGATACTTGGAGCTCCTTCATTGTTTTGGGTGTTTACATTTGGAGGCATTGAAACAGCTTGTCCCCAATCATTTTTTAAAATTCCAGAAACATAGAAGTCTTCTTGTTCTCCAAAATGTCTAACGCGGCTGTCAGGGATTCTTCTCGTAAAGAGCATTGTTTTTCCATCCACTGTAAGAGTAGGGAAATACTCAGGTAAACCAGTATTTATTCCAGGGCCAACATTTTTTGGATCGAATGGTTTGGGGTTTTTAAGAGCGTTTTTTGAAAAAATGGCACTTTCACGAATTTTATGAGCATCATTTAGAAGAGATTCACTCGCATTTGGATTTCGAATAAAAAGTTCAATATTTCTCAATGCATCATCATGTCGCCCAAGTGCTAATTGCAGAGCAGATACGTAAAAAAAGGAATTTACTGTTACTACACTGTTTGGATTTAACTTTAAGGCTGTTTCATAATGAACCACTGCCTCTGGGTATTTCCTTATTCGTTCACAAAATTCAGCTGCCAGCAGGTGTGCCTCCCAAAAATTCGGATCTTCCTGTATAGCTTTCTCTGCTAAAATGATACCCTCTTTAAAATTTGGACCTTGCGTTTCCTCGTCAACTGATTCCTTTGGAGCAATTTGAGCTTTTTCAAAGAGTTTTATCGCTTTTTTATCTTTGGTTGAATATGGAAATTGCGACTGAGCACAACTTGCAAAAAATAAAAAAACAACAAAGGAAATAGAGAGTTTTAAATGCGTCATAAAATCAAGGAATTTGCATATATTTATGAGTTTGTAACGAGATTCTCCATTTTGGGTTACTCTTAATGTAATCTATAATGACTGGAAGAATCCGATCTTGCCGGCTCCATTCAGGTTGAAGTAATAAGTAACAATTGGAATTAACTTTAGAAGCATGATCCTCGGCCCATTTCAAATCAGATTCGTGATAAATTACGACTTTTAGTTCATTGGCTTTTGTGTAGGCCTCCTCGCACGGAGCTTTGAATTTTTTTGGAGAGAAGCAATACCAATCTACATTTCCTTTCAATGGATAACATCCCGAGGTTTCAATAGCTGTTTCAATTTCCAATGCCTTCAAACAACCCATTAGATTACTGAGATCGTAAAGCGCAGGTTCTCCTCCAGTGATTACAACAAATTTTGCAGAATGATTTTTTATAATTTGAATTATCTCGTCGATTTTAAGAATAGGGTGATTCGCCGCATCCCAACTCTCTTTCACATCACACCATACGCAACCAATATCACAGCCCGCAAGCCGAACAAAATAGGCAGCTCTACCTGAGTAACAACCTTCACCTTGAATCGTGAAAAAGTGCTCCATTACAGGGAGTTCATTGGAGTTTTTAAGCTCTGAGAAATGCATGAAACAAAAATAAACAATTTAAAGCTGATTGTGGAAAACATTCAAAAAACGCATTCAAACAATTTTTTTAAATTTGTTTAAAATAAAAAATTATGGTAAAAAGATTTATTGCAATAAGTTTATTATTTACAAGTTTTTCAATGAATGCCCAACAGCAAATTCGTAATTCGAATATGGAATTATGGGATAACATTGGACAGGCAATTGAGGAACCATCGAATTGGAATAGTTTTAGGTCCGCTCAGGGAAGTTTTACAAGTTTTGCATCTCAACAGGTTCAACGATCAACCTCTACACGAGCGGGTGCTTCAGGGCAATATTGTGCACGAATTTGGTCCAAATCTACTCTAGGCGTTGTTGCGAATGGCAATTTGACACTAGGAAGAATAAATATGGGCAGTACAACAGCCGATAATCCGAATAATTACAACATATCTTTAACAGCTGACACTAATTTTTCTGAGGTAATCACCACAGCTCCAGACTCTTTGGTTTTTTGGGTTAAATTTACTCCTCAAAGTGGAAATCAGAATGCTCGTGTGCACGCCATTCTTCATGATGCTTATGATTTACGAGATCCAATAGATGCAAATTCTGCAACTTATGTCGTTTCACGAGCTGAGTTAAACTATCCAAGTACAAATGGGCAATGGGTTAGAAAATCAGTTCCATTTGTTAACACTGGTTCGGCTACAACTCCTCAATTCCTATTAATAACATTTACCACAAACCAAACTCCTGGGGGAGGTGCCGCAGATGATGAGGTTTTGCTTGATGATATTCAACTTGTTTACAATCCTTCCAATAATAACCTACAAATCACAGCATCGAATGATTCAGATGTAACGGCTCAAGGCTCATCTGTAACAATAAACGTGGTCGCTAATGATAATGATCCAGAAAATAATATCGATTTAGCTTCCCTCACTATTTTATCTCAACCAACTAATGGAACAGCGCAAGCGAATAGTGATGGAACAATTACTTACTCGCCAAATGCTGCATTTTATGGTTCAGATAACTTTACTTATCAAATTTGTGATTTGGGATCACCGGTTACTTGTGCCAGTGGAATTGTAAATATTACAGTAAATCAAGTCGGTGGAATTGGTGAAAATAATTCTGTTCTAAATGTTTTTTACACTGAAAATGGACTACAGTTTTCAACTCATTCTGAGTTTGTTAATATAATAAATTCAAAGGGTGAAAATATTCTTTCCGGTGAAGCAAGTTTAATGACCGGAACCATTTTAAAATCAGGTATTTATTTTATTCAATCATCCATTTCGACAGTAAAGCTTCTTGTACCTTAAAAATTCATGAAGCAAGTAAGAATTTTACTTTTACTTTTAGTTTCTGCGTCTCTTTACGGGCAAAAAGGAACTATAAAAGGAATTGTTCGAGATGACTTGGGTCAACCCATTCAGGGAGCTTCCATTGTTTATAGAAAAGATATAACCATTGGATCAAATTCAGATGAAAACGGATTTTATGAGCTAACTATTCCAGCTGGTACAGCAAGATTAATCTGTCGTTTTACCGGAATGAAAACCGATACCATCTCGATAAATGTTCTTGAAAATCAAGCGTTGGAAATTAATTTTAATTTATTACCATTTATTGTAAGTCAAAAACAAGTTGAAATTAGGGTAGGAAAGTTCGACAAGCCAATTGAAGAGCAAACAGTTACCATGGTGGTTTTGAAACCTGAATTGATTGAAAACAAAAATACTCGTAGTATTGAAACGGCATTGGATCAAACTCCTGGATTAAATATTTTGGATGGTGAACCGCAAATCCGAGGAGGAAGTGGATTTACTTTTGGAGTCGGTTCTAAAGTAGCAGTAATTGTTGATGATATGCCAATGCTTTCAGGGGATGCGGGAAGACCTGAATGGGGATTTATTCCAGTTGAGAATATTAGTCAGGTTGAGGTAATAAAAGGAGCTGCTTCGGTACTTTCTGGAAGTTCTGCCTTGTCTGGTTCCGTTCACATTCGTACTGCTTATCCGAAATCAAAGCCATTGACCAAAATAAATGTCTACTCAGGAGCTTATTCTTCTCCACAAGACCAATCAATGAAATGGTGGAATCAGTATCCTGGTATACATGGAGTTAATTTTTTACATTCACAAATGTTTGGAAATTTAGATTTGGTTGTGGGAGGGAATATTAACATCGATCACGGTTATATTGGCCCTCCCAAAACGGATTCGATTGTCGCAACCGTATTTCCTGATACAATCACTAATTTTTCAGAACGAGATTTGATTTCAAAACGCGGAAGAATAAATTTCAATTTGCGTTATCGCTCAAAAAAAATAAAAGGCCTTAGTTACGGAACTAACGGAAATTTCATGTTGATGCATACCAATATGCCATTGGCGTGGCTCAATGATTCAAGTGGGCTTTATCGAGCTTACCCTGGAGCCATTTTTCTTCAGGACCAATTTATTTTTAATGTGGATCCTTTCGTGAATCTTTATACTCAAACTGATGGAAAGCATTATTTTAGAACAAGAATATTGCATGTGGACAATGAAATGAGTGCCAACCAATCGAATCGTGCAACTACATTTTATGGCGACTATATGTTTCAAAAAAGTTACCCGGAACTGAAAAACCTTGATTTTATTGGTGGAATTACTTCAACGTTTACCAATTCATTCGCTAATATATATGTGGGTTCTGGTTCACCAAATAACCAAATGTTGAACATTTCGGCATATACTCAAATAGAGAGTAAATTCAATAAGCTTTTAAACATTTCGGCCGGAGGTCGATTGGAATATTTTCAGTTGAACGACTCAATTACTGCTCTTAAACCGATTTTTAGGGCAGGTGGGAGTTTGAAATTATATCAAGAAACGTATCTCAGAGCGTCTTACGGTCAAGGATATCGCTTTCCAACGATTACCGAGCGATTCATAAAAACCGGAGTCGGTAATTTTGGTGTTTTTCCAAATCCCAATTTGAAGCCGGAAAGCAGTTGGAACGCAGAAATTGGAATTAAACAAGGAATCAAACTTGGAGGTGTAATGGGATATTTGGACATTGCTGGATTCTGGCAACAGTATCAAAACACCATTGAATATATGTTTGGAATTTGGAGACAATTCACTGGAGATCCTCAAACTTTAGGGCAATCAGCCGGTTTTATGTTTTTGAATACGGGAGAATCACGCGTAACAGGATTAGATGTTTCATTTACTGGTCAGGCGAATCTATCTGAAAATTCTTCGTTAACTTTTTTATTGGGTTATAATTACATTGTTCCTAAAACCTTGACTCCTGAATTTGTGTATGCGCAAGATTCACTCAATCGCATATTTACGTACAATTCAACTTCTTTAGATCCGACGAATAGAATCTTGAAATATCGTTTTTTACACAATGCCAAGTTTGATGCGGAATATACTTATAAAAACAAATTATCTATCGGAGCAAGCGCGAAATACTTCTCAAAAATCGTAAATATGGATGCAATCATTAAGGACTTTGAGGAATTGACAACCGATACAACATCGGATATTGGTAATTGGCTTCAAGATTTACGTTATATGGATTACTATGAGTCGCATCGCTTTGGAAATTGGATATTTGATGCTCGTTTATCCTACAATTTGAACGAGTCACACAAATTGGCTGTTATTGGAACAAATATCTTGAATCGAACTTATTCGTTACGACCTTTAAAAATTGAGCCTCCACGCAGTATTATGGTTCAATATACCTATCGCATTGAAGGTAGAGCGAAGAAAGTAATAAAATGAGTTCGTTGGATTTAAGAATTTTCCAATTCAAAGCGCAACCAGTTTAATGCTGATAATACGGTCATTTGCATGTTGCGTTCGCGGTTGTCTCCAAATTGAAATTTCCTAGCAATCGTTTTATTTTTAAATGCAATTGCAATCCAAACTAAACCAACAGGTTTATCCTCAGTTCCTCCATCGGGTCCAGCAATTCCTGTCGTTGAGATGCAAATATCTACACCTAATCTTTCTTTTGCCCTATTTGCCATTTCAATGGCTACTTCTTCGCTTACGGCTCCAAAATTTAAGATTGAATCCACAGAAACGTTGGCAAGCCGATGTTTTTGATCATTGCTGTAGGTTATTAGCGAACCTGTAAAATAATGAGATGCACCCGAGTTGCTTACAATCGAATTTGCTAGCAGTCCGCCGGTACAACTTTCTATAGTGCCAATAGTCAAGCATTTTTGCGTTAGTAATTTCCCAATCAACTCCGGCAATGTTTCTTGTTCAAAACCCCAAAGTGCTTGAGGAATAATTGACTTTAGTTCCTTAAAATAAGAATCAATTTTTTTCGTATCAATTGAACCATTATATGAGGTAATTCTAAGCTTTACCATTCCAGGGGAAGGTAAATAAGCCAATCCGAAACCTTCTTCTCGAACGCGATTTTCCCAATCTTTGATTTTCTCTGCTAAAAAAGATTCTCCAATTCCTTGTGTAAGAGCAGTTTTGTGATAAATGGCTTTTAGGTTAAACCTTGATTTAAGTCGTGGAAAAACTTCCTCCGTCATAATTCCTTTCATCTCGTATGGAACACCAGGTAAACTGATCGTGATGACATCATTCTTTTCAAACCACATCCCGCTTGCCGTTCCATAACTATTATTCAGAAGGAGACAATCTTTCGGAAGGGCCGCTTGTAAATTATTAGACTCCAACATCGGACGATTTCGTGCTGCAAAATATACTTGAATTTTTTCCAAGGTAGGCTGGTGAATTTCTAGTTCGGTTTCGAAAAACTCACAAAGTGTATATTTGGTAATATCATCTTTGGTTGGTCCCAAACCTCCTGTAATAATTAAGCAATTTGTAATTGGATGAAGATTTTCTAGTGCTGAAATGATTTCTTTCTTATCGTCTGAAATTGTTTTAATTCGTATAACACGCGCTCCCATTTTCGCAAGTTCAGAGCCAAGCCAAGACGCGTTAGTATTTGTCGTTTGTCCAATCAATAATTCATCTCCAATACTTAGAATTTCTGCTATCATTTTCGTTTAAATTTCGCAATTGATTCAATGTGACCGGTATGTGGAAATTGATCAACCAATGCATATTTCTCCAATTCAAATCCAGCATCCCGCAACGTTGCCGCATCTCGAGCTTGTGTGGAAGGATTACACGAAATATAAACAATATTTTCTGCTCCAAGTTCAATTACTTTTTGCAAAGTTTTTGGTGCGATTCCAGCTCTCGGGGGATCCAAGACAATGGAAGAAATATTTCCTTGATAATTTGGGAATTCTTTCAGAAACTTTCCAACGTCAGCGGCGAAAAAGGAAATAGATTCGATTCCATTCTTATTGGCATTTCTTTTCGCGTCTTCGATTGCTTCAGCAACAATGTCTACACCTACAATTTTGACATTCGGGTTTCGTTTAGCAAGCAGCTGCCCAATTGTCCCAGTTCCACAGAATAAATCCATTACTACTTTATCAGAAGCAATTTGTTCTTCAAACACGTAATCGAGTGCCTTGGCATAAAGTAATTCAGCGCATTTTGGATTCGTTTGAAAAAAGCTTTCCATACTTATTTCAAATTTCAGCCCTGATAGTGTTTCCTCAACCACTGGTTTTCCATATAGGAGCTTAGATTCTCCATTTTCAATTTTAGCTCGATCAGCAACGTTGTCATTAACAGTATGCTGAATTCCTGCAATTCGTTCACCAAATATGGAGAGTACAAAATCAACAAAAGAGTTTCTGTTAAAATTTTTCAATCCTTCTGAAGAGGTAACCAAATTCAACAAAAGTTTATCCTCTGCAAATGACTTTCGAATCACAATGTGTCTAAAAAATCCTGTCTTTTTGGGAGGATGCCAAGCAGGTAAATCGGTTTTTTCAAGAAATTTTCGAATCAAATGAAGTTTCGATTCCCACTCCTCATCAAAAAGACCGGAAGGTTTATTCAAACTTTCTACCTTCCACCAGGTTCCTCTTCGTTTAAAACCAAGTGCAAAAGCACCGTCTTTTTCTGTATCAGTCTGCAAACAATGTTCAATTGATGAGAAACTATATTCCATCTTGTTGCGATAGAAATAATGATTCGGTGAAGAAATGAACGAATCGAATTTGGAACGAATGTCTTGAATTTCTGAAAGACGAGAAAATGTTTCTAATGTTGATTCTTTCTTAACTTCCTCTTGAACCTCAACTGGAACCCGAATGTAAGGGCCACCTGAAATTTCTTGAAATTGCGTTTGCGTTTCTTGTTTAGATCGTTCTAAAATTTCAATCAACTTCGCTTCAGCGTGTTTCTTTCGTTTTACATCAATTTTCGCTCGAACCAATTGTCCTGGAAATGTATTATCGACAAATACAACAAATTGACCATCTTCGGATTGAATTTTTGCAATTCCCCGACCACCAAAAGCGTAATCGGTAATTTCTAATTCGACTTCTTGACCGCGCTGGAACATGTTAAATCATGCCTCGAATGACACCTTTATCTGATGTCTCTATGAATGAAAGAATTTCATCGCGATTTTCACAAGCTTCAATGGCTTCTTTTACGGCAATTATTCCTTTCGATAAATTACTGTTTTGAACGTAAAGAATTCGATAAATATCCTCTATTTGTCGAACCAATTCATCTGAAAACCCTCTTCTGCGGAGTCCAATAGAATTTACTCCTGCGAACGTTAATGGCTCTCTCGCTGCTTTAATGTATGGCGGTACATCTTTTCTGACTAAAGATGCACCACCTATAAATGCGTGTTTACCAATTTTCACGAATTGTTGTGCGGCAACTTTTCCCTCTAGAATTGCCCAATCATCAATTTCAACATGCCCGGATAAACCAGTATAGCTGGCCAAAATCACATTATTTCCAATCTGACAATCGTGAGCAACATGCACATAAGTCATTAACAGACAATTATCACCAATAGCAGTTTTCCATTTGTCTTTAGTTCCTCGATGAATAGTTACACATTCTCTGATTTTTGTATTATTTCCGATTTCAACCGTTGTATACTCACCATCGAACTTTAAATCTTGAGGAATGACACCAATAACGGCACCTGGAAAAATCTCACAATTCTCACCTATTTTGGTTCCTGGGTAGATTGTAACATTCGGATGAATATGAGTGTTATTACCAATTACAACATCTTCAAAAATCGTAGAAAAAGCATCTATTTTGACTTGCTCTCCAATTTGAGCATTTCCAGAAACCGAAGCGAGTGAACTGATCATGCTTTGTCTTTAATTACTTGGGCAAGCATTTCGGCTTCCATAACAACTTTTCCATTAACATATGCCTGACCACCCATTTCTACAAGTCCACGACGAATTGGCGATAGTAATTTCAACTCAAAAACTAATGTATCACCGGGAAGAACTTTTTGTTTGAATTTTACATTGTCAATTTTCATGAAATAAGTTGAATAGAGATGCGGGTCTTCGACTTTACTCAACGCGAAAATTCCACCAACTTGAGCCATAGCTTCAATCTGAAGAACACCCGGAAAAACTGGATTTCCTGGAAAATGTCCAGTGAATATAGGTTCATTCATCGTCACATTTTTAACGCCGATAATTGATTCTTCATGAATTTCCATGATTTTGTCAACCATCAAAAATGGGAAGCGATGTGGCAGCATTCGTTCAATATCATTGATATTGTACAATGGCTCTTTGGTTAAATCAAAGTCTCTAGGTGCGTTTTGCTGTTTCTTAATTTGTTCTTTTAAGACTTTTGCAAAACTAACATTACCAAAATGCCCAGGTCTTGCTGCTAAAATGTGCGCTTTAATAGGTTTTCCGACCAAGGCTAAATCACCAACAATATCAAGTAATTTATGGCGAGCTGGTTCATTTTCGAATTGTAGTTTCGTACTGTTTAATACACCAATTCCGTCAATATTTACTTGTAAATTTTCTTTTCCAAGAAGTTTAGCTAATCTAGTTAATTCATCTTTACTAATATCAGCTTTATCAACGAGAACAATAGCGTTATCTAAATCTCCTCCTTTGATTAAATTATTAGTTGCTAAATATTCCAATTCTCTCAGAAAAACAAAAGTTCGACATGGCGCAATTTCAGAATTAAATTCCCCAATGTTATACATACTAGCGTGCTGAGTTCCTAGGACTGGAGATTTGTAATCTACCATAACGGTAAGTCGATAATTCACATCTGGAATGGCAAGGAATTCAATTCCTTTTTCAGCATCTTCCCAAGGAATATTTTCTGTGAGCTCAAAATATTCTCTTTCAGCTTCTTGCTCTTCAAACCCAACATTTAAAATTGAATCAACATAGGGCTTTGAACTACCATCTAGTATGGGAATTTCAGCACCGTTAATTTTGATTAATGCATTATCAACTTGGCAACCATAAAGTGCTGCTAAAACGTGCTCGGTTGTATGAACTTTAGCACCTTTGAATTCAAGGGTTGTTCCTCTTTCTGTTGAAACAACCAGATCTACATCTGCTTTTATAATCGGTTGTTCGGGTAAATCAATTCGTTGAAACTTGTACCCGTGATTATCAGGTGCAGGACAAATCTCAATTTTAACTTGCTCTCCTGTATGTAACCCCACTCCATGCAACGAAAAGGAGTTTTTTAATGTCCTCTGTTTTTCCGACATATTTATTTATTTCTTAATCTCTCCAGCTCTTTTTCTAATTCAGCTAGTTTATTTAAAATGTATGGTAATTTTCTAAACCCAAAATACGATTTTTTAAAATCATCTAAGGGAATTCCCGGAGACCCCATGAGTGTTTCTGCTTTTTTCACAGTAGAGGGTATTCCAGATTGAGCAACTATTTTAGTTCCATCAGCAATGTGTAAATGACCACTAATACCAGCTTGACCACCAATCATTACACTTTTTCCAATTTTAGCAGAACCGGCAATTCCAACTTGAGCAGCCATTGCCGAATTTTGTCCGACTTCAACGTTGTGTGCAATTTGACAAAGATTATCAATTTTGACTCCTCGACGAATTCTCGTTGAACCCATAGTTGCACGATCAATGGAACAATTAGAACCAATCTCAACGTTGTCTTCAATTATTACATTTCCAATTTGCGGAACTTTTTGAAATTCTCCTTGCTCATTCGGGGCGAAACCAAATCCATCAGAACCAATAACCGTTCCACCATGAATAATGCAATTACTTCCGATTTGGCAATCTTGGTAAACGATTACATTTGGATGTAAGGTTGAATTATCTCCAATTTTGGCACCTTCACCAATAAATACATTAGGGTAAATAGTAACGTTTTTTCCTATCTCGGCATTTTTGCTGATGTAAGAAAAGGAACCTAAATAAAGTCCTTCGCCAATTTTGGAAGTTGAATGAATGAAACTATTCGGTTCAATTTCCGGATTTTTTTTACTTAGATTGTTATAGACTTCCAGCAGTTTCGCAAAACAGGCATACGCATCGGCAACCTTTATCAAAGTCAAGGTTGAAGGAAGTTCTTTTGAAGGCTCGAAAGTATTATTGACGATGCAAATACTTGATTGAGTCGTGTAAATATATTCCTCGTATTTTGGATTGGACAGAAAAGAAAGTGCTTGCGGATGTCCCTCTTCGATTTTTGCTAAACCCTTGACAGTTATTGTTCTATCTCCAACAATTTCGCCTTGAAGTATTTCAGCTATTTGTTCTGCCGTAAATTCCATTATTCAAAATTAAAAAAAGACTACAATCGGTTTGACTCGGAACTCTTCAATTTATTAACAAGAATTTATTCACATGAATTATCAAAAGGCAAATCCAATCGATAAATTTCAATTTTTTCCATGTGCCAAAAAGCATAAGCGCGAACCTCACGTCTTTTTTGATCTTTGAAAAGAATACAGTGCTCCGGTTTTGGTGAACGGTTGAGTCTTGAGTTCTTAAAATCAATTACACCAGAATTCTGGATTTCTTGAAATAGTTTATCGTTTTCTCGAAGTTTTAAAACCTCTTTTTGACAAATCAACTCATCTGTTGTGTCAACATAAACTAAATTCCTTTCTTTCGGAAAAAAGACGATTTCCCCCAAACCTTCTTCGGAGTTTTTCGTCTTGAACGAATTTTTCTGTGATAAAATCACCTCTGACAAAAAGCTATCTTTTCCCAAAGTTAAAAGCACAGAAAAATTTCTGCCCGATTTGGTTTTACAATCGAAATGATACACTTTAAATCGATCTGATTTTTTACTTTTTTGAAAATTAATGTCGCTGTTTCGAAGGATTTGAATCAACTCCTTTTCATTAATATTTAGTTTTTTGAGTTCAATTTGGTTTTCTTTATTTACAACAATCAATCGCTCAAAAATTGCGGTTTTAACACGGTTTTCAGGAGTCCAAGCACAACCTTTGTTTTTGAAGAAGAATATGACAAAAATCAATCCAATTCCAAAGCCGATTCCATAGTATTTAAGTCGTCGAAAGAAATTTTCCATAGGGCAAAAAAAAACCGCCATTATCTGACGGTTTTGTATAGTTTATTCGTTTTTAAAGTAATGCTTCTAATTTAGAGACCAAACTTGCTTTTGGAACAGCTCCAACTGATTTGTCAACTACTTCTCCATTTTTTATGAAAAGAACCGTAGGAATACTTCTTACGTTGAATTGTGCAGAAACATTCGAATTCAAATCCACGTTCACTTTTCCTATTATTGCCTTTCCTTCGAATTCTTTGGACATTTCGTCTATTACCGGCCCAATCATTCTACAAGGTCCGCACCATTCCGCCCAAAAATCAACAATTACGGGCTTATCTGATTTCAATACTAATTCATCAAAATTAGCGTCTGTTATTTCTAATGCCATTTTAAATATATTAAATTAATAAAAGTCCTATTCAAGATATTAGGGGTAAAATTACGAGTTTTTCATTTACAAGAATAAAACCAATGTTAAAATTCTGACAAATTGTCTTTTCTGAAAAAGAATATCATCAAAATAAATTCAACTTTTCAATTCTTCTTTTAGATAACTCGCAGTATGAGAGAAATCAATTGATTTTTGAATCATTTTTTCAGGCGTTCCTGAAAATAAAATCTTTCCACCTCCACGACCTCCTTCTGGCCCCAGGTCAATTACGTGGTCAGCGACTTTGATGATATCCAAATTATGTTCAATTACTAAAACTGTATTCCCTTCATTTACCAGGCGTTGAAGAACACCCAATAACATATTAATATCCTCAAAATGAAGTCCTGTGGACGGTTCATCAAGAATGTAAATTGTTTTTCCTGTTCCTTTTTTTGATAATTCAGAGGCCAATTTGATTCGTTGTGCTTCACCTCCTGACAGCGTGGTCGAAGACTGACCAAGCGTCAAATAACCTAAGCCCACACTTTTCAATGTGTCTAGGATTCGGAATATCTTCGGATGATTCTCAAAAAATACAACTGCATCTTCAATGGTCATGTTCAACACATCGGAAATCGATTTCCCTTTATAACGCACTTCCAACGTTTCTCGGTTGTAACGTTTTCCATTGCAGGTTTCACATTCAACATAAATATCTGGAAGAAAATTCATTTCAATAAGCTTCAAGCCTCCTCCGTTGCACGTTTCACATTTCCCACCAGCGACATTAAAAGAAAACCGACCGGCTTTGTATCCCCGTATCTGAGATTCAGGTAACGAGGCAAATAATGTTCGGATTTCATCAAAAACCTTTGTATAGGTAACTGGATTCGAGCGCGGAGTTCTGCCAATCGGACTTTGATCTATTTCAATTACTTTATCAATGTGTTCGAGTCCTTCGATTTTTACATATTCTAGAGGGATTTTTACTCCATCATAAATATGCTTTAAAAGAATTGGATAAAGAGTGTGATTGATTAAAGAAGATTTTCCAGATCCTGAAACTCCCGTCACACAAGTAAAAGTTCCCAAAGGAATCGTTAAATTGACATTTTTTAAGTTATGTCCTTTTGCTCCAAAAAGACGGAGTTCATTTCCATTTCCTTTTCTTCTCGATTTAGGAACTTCAATTGATTTTTTTCCGTTCAAATATTGAGCGGTGAGCGAATCTGAATTTAATATCTGTTTTAAATTTCCCCGTGAAACAATTTGTCCACCGTGAATCCCAGCTTTTGGACCAATATCTACCACAAAATCAGCTTCTTCTATCATTTCTTTGTCATGCTCTACAACAAGAACCGTATTTCCAGTATCTCTTAGTTTTTTTAGGGATTGGATTAATTTTGTGTTGTCGCGTTGGTGCAATCCAATGGAAGGTTCGTCAAGGATGTAAAGTACATTTAACAGTTCGGTTCCAATCTGAGTAGCCAATCGAATTCGTTGCGCTTCTCCGCCTGATAGACTTTTAGAAGATCGATTTAGCGTGAGATACTCCAATCCAACATCCAAAATAAATCGTAATCTTGATCTAATTTCCTTGATAATTTCAACAGCGATTTGATTTTTATCTGAATCAAGTTTAGATTCAATTTCTGAAAACCAATTCCACAATTCGTTTAACTCCATTTGTGTTAAATCGCCAATGTGCTGCTCTCCGATTTTAAAATGCAAGGATTCTTTTCTTAATCTAGATCCAACACATTCAGGACATTGTTTTTTATTCATAAAACTCTGCGCCCATCGTTGGATCGCACTATTCCCTTCCTCGGCATAGCGTGTCATAAACTGAATAATTCCTTCGAACGTTTCTTCAGTTGACTTTGATGAAATTTCCATTCCTTCGTTGCCATACAAGAGAAATTTAAGCAGCTCCTCACTATAATCACCTATCGGCGTATTTCCATTGATTCCATTTTTGATTAAAATCGATTCAATTTTCTCAAAGATCCAAGTTCTTTTGTATTCACCTAGCGGAGCAAAACCACCTTTTTTTAAGGAAATCGCTGGATTAGGTATTATTTTATTCAAATCGACCTCAGAAATTTCGCCTAGACCATTACAATTTGTACAAGCGCCACGTGGAGAATTAAACGAAAATAAATTTGGTTCCGGGTCGGGGTAACTTATTCCAGTTGTAGGACACATCAACGAGCGACTGTAATGACGAATCTTCCCACTTTCAAAATCCATTACTAACATACTTGAATCCCCCATTTTCATGGAAGCAACAACAGAATTATAGATTCGAGAGGGTTCGGTTTGACCAATAACCAAGCGATCTACTACAACTTCAATATCGTGAATTTTATATCGGTCTAATCGCATTCCTTGTTCGATGTCTTGTAATTTTCCATCAACTCGAACTTTGTTAAATCCATTTTTCAGAATCTGCTCGAATAGCTCACGATAGTGTCCTTTACGCCCTTTAATCTTTGGAGCGAGAAACACTACCTTTTTGCCAGCAAAATCACGTTGAATAAGTTCGACAATTGCATCGTCCGAATACTTAACCATTGGTTCATTTGTATTCAATGAATAGGCAGTTGAGGCTCTTGCATACAACAAACGCAAAAAATCGTATAATTCAGTTATTGTTCCAACTGTTGAACGTGGGGAGCGAGAAACTGTTTTTTGCTCTATTGAGATTACTGGACTCAAGCCATTTATTTTGTCAACATCAGGTCGTTCAAGGCCACCAATGAATTGACGCGCATAAGCAGAAAATGTATCAATGTATCGGCGTTGACCTTCCGCGAAAATCGTGTCAAATGCCAAGGATGATTTCCCACTCCCGCTTAATCCGGTAAATACAATAAGCTTGTTTCTTGGAATCGAAAGATCGATGTTTTTGAGATTGTGCTCACGAGCTCCATAAATGGATATAAATTCCTGATCATTTTCAACCTCCAATTCAATTTGATTTTCTGCCATTCGGTTCAGTTATACGAATTGTAACTTTTAAGATTTTCATTCTTCGAAGGCAATTTGATTACGAAATCACTTGGCCGAATTGTCAATTTGTTAGAAATCAACCAAGGGTTTAATTTTCTTAAAATCTTCAAATTGATCCCTTTCATTTTGGCCCAATGAGCAAGATTCGAAATAGCGGATTTACATTGAATTTCTTTGGTTGAGAATGGCTTGTAAAGCTGTTGCGCGGGAATATAAAAACCATATTTTTCCGGATTTTCCATAATCAATTTCATCGCCATGATTCTAAAAACATACCTTCCTGTTTCATTGTTCATGTCGGTATCAAAATAATGATTCGTTTTTTGCCATTTCATATCGGATTGAACGCCACCAATTCCGCGGTTATAGGAAGCACAAGCATTTACCCAATCTCCAAAAATAGCATTCGCATTTTTAATAAAAGCGCAAGCTGCATGAGTACTTTTTGATAAATTCAAACGCTCATCGACCTCATCATTTATTATTAATCCATATTCCTTTGCTGTGAAGGGCATAAATTGCCAGAATCCATTCGCTCCGACAGGACTAGTTACCTCTGAAAGATTACTTTCAATAACGGCAACATATTTAAAGTCTTTAGGAACATCTTCGTTAGCCAAAATTCGCTCAATCTCAGGAAAGAATCGGTTAGCCCTTTTCAGCGCAAAGGTTGTCGAACTTTGAAAATAAACGTTTGTGATTATCTCTCGATCTAAACGTTCTCGAATATCCTCGTCCTCCAGTTGAATTTGCTCACCGAAAAAAATCATAGATTTCGGAAGTGAAGGCAATCCATGCGTATTTACATATTTTCTAACCTGATTTTTTTTCTCTGTGGAATCATTGGCACATGCAAGTACAAAAAAGAGTAAAATTGGTATGAACGAATACTTCAATTTTTCAATCACAACTCATTTTTTAACCGGTTCGGTATAGCGTAATGTATTTCTGTACAATAGATAAAATACAGATACAAAAAATACAAGAAAAACAGGTATAACGTTTATTGAATTATGTTGGACCAAATAAATTATCAAAATACTTAATAAAAAGGAAGAAAATCCAATCAACGTAAAAATGTACCATACTTGTCGATCTGAAAAACCAGCATAAACCAAATGATGCGTGGTATGATCCTTCCCTCCAACCAAAGGGGATTTACCAGCTTTAATGCGATTAATAACAACTGTTAGCGTATCCGCAGCAGCTGGTGTTAGAACTGTTAAGGTAATAATTAAACTTACCCAGGAATGATTTTGAGTAATTGAACCGAGATTCCAAAGATATTTGATAGTAAAAAACGCAACAAAAAGACCGATAAACTGACTTCCTGCATCTCCCATGAACATTTTGGAAGGATGCACATTATAACGTAAAAATCCAACCAAGGCACCAAGCATAGCAACTATTGTAAAAATCCAATAGGGTTCATTTGAGTTACCGATAAAGTAGCAACACATTAGACAAGAAAGTAGGATAAAAAACACGGTAGTTCCAGTAATTCCATCCATATTATCGAGCATATTTAGCGAATTCATTAAAATTACAACCCATAAAACGGTCAATATGTTATCGATTGAGGAAATGTGAAATAAGTCGATAGATGTATTTGTTAACGTTAATGTTAAACCACAAGCTATTTGAATTAAAAGCTTAAACAAAGGTTTTGTGTTGTATGCGTCATCCGATAGCCCCATAATAAAAGCGAGAGAGGCAGAAAGAAAAAGTCCGATAAAGGAGGAATTCGAAAAAACGTTTGGTTCCGGATCTAACATCATAAATAGAACTGTAGAAAATAAAAAGCCAAGAAATAAACTAATTCCACCCAATGATGGTTTCGATTGATTACTCCATCGCACAAACACGTCATTTTTATTCCTTATGCCCAATGTTTGGGAAAAACGAAGCAACATCATGTTTATAATCATTGAAAGAATCATTGCTCCAAAGAAGAATAGTAGGTAGTAGTTGAGGTCTTTAATGGACATTAGAACGGGCTTAAGAATGAATTAAATTTCATGGCTAACTTATCTTTTTCTGAGATGGTTGGATTTTGTATTTCCCAATCAATGCAAAGACCAGGATCATTCCATAATAGTGCTTGTTCATGTTCAGGCGAATAAAAATTTGTGCATTTGTAGCAGAAAACGGTTTCATCTTCCAATGCGCAAAATCCATGCGCAAATCCAGGTGGTATCCACAATTGATTTTTTGTATTCGAGTTTAATAATACTTTAACATGCTTCCCATATGTCGGCGAGGATTTACGAATATCTACAGCCACATCTAAGGCTTTTCCTTGCATTACAAATACGAGTTTACCTTGATCGTATGGAGGTAGTTGAAAATGTAAACCTCGTAAAACACCTTTTGTGGATTTTGAAACATTGTCCTGAACAAACAATAAATTTGTTCCTATTAGTTCTGAATATCTTTTTTGATTATATGATTCTAAGAAATAGCCTCTTTCATCACCAAACAATTTTGGGTAAATTGAAATTATCCCTTCGATTTCTTCTTTTTTGAACTCCATCTTTTTTTGATTTTCTTCCACCATCTTAAATGCAAAGGTATGTCATCTTCATCATCCGTGTAATAGCCTGAATCGTAACCGTTTCCATATCCATATCCATATCCATATCCATATCCGTATCCGTATCCGTATCCGTATCCGTATCCGTATCCGTAGAATGATCGTCCCGTTTCTACGCCATTCAAAATAACATTTAAACTTTGTAACTTCTGAACTTTGAATAATTCCTCAACGCGCTGAACGAAGACTCGCTTTGAATAATTTGCTTTGAAAACGTATAATGGAATATCTGCATTTGCAAGAATTTCGATACCATCTGAAACAATACCAACAGGCGGATTATCAATCATGACCACATCGTAATGTTCTTTCAGCTTTTCCAAAATTTGTTTGAATTCGTCACTTTGAATTAATTCCGAGGGATTCGGGGGGATTGGTCCAGCCGTTATGTAATGCAAATTAGCGATATGCGACTTGCGAATAACGCTTTCGATTGAAGTCATTCCTGATATTACATTGCTCATGCCGTCAGTGTTTTCAGCGTTGAATCCGAAGTGGACTTTCGGCTTACGAAGATCCAAGTCAATTACGACTGTCTTTTTACCACTTGCGGCAATTAACCCTGCCAAATTGAGAATAACGAACGTTTTCCCTTCGCCAGAAATGGAAGATGATACCGCAATTACTTTAGCATCTTTGTTGATGAAGCTCATGTTGGATCGAATGCTTCTAATTGCTTCTGCAATTCTTGATTTTGACGATTCTGTTACAACAACTTGAGAATACTTCATTTTCTTTTTGTAGAGCGGAACCGCACCGATGAAGTTGGTTTTTGGAGGTAACAGCTTTTGCAGATCTTGAGCATTAATAATGTCATTGTATGTTAAATATCTCCAAATCATCTGACCAAATCCAACTAGTATTCCAAAAATAATCGCAACTGCAAAAATTAATTTTTTGTTCGGACTCAATGGTGAATCTGGAAATACGGGTGGTGTTAGAACTCGATTAGTTGAAGAATAACCGGCATTTGACAATTCATATTGTACTTTTTTCTCTGTAAAGAGTTCGAAATAGCGATTATTTAACTCTTCCATATATTTTAATCGATCATATTCCATTGCTTTTTCTGGAAGATTATAATAATTGGTTTCAATTTCATTGATTTTCGCGGCCAAAAGCTGTTTGTCACTCAATAGTCTATCCTCGATAACTTTCATACTTTTTTTGATAGATGAAATTCGCATTTGAACCTTCGAAATAACGTTCTTTATCTGGCTGTTGTCAGGAGTTAAATCCTTCAGTAAATCCTCTTTTTGCTCTAAAAGTTTGTTTAAATCTTCAATTTGCCTTAACAATGAACCTTCAAAACTTCTTTTCCCAATCATTTCAGGAATCATTTTATATAACTCCACACGGTTTGGATCAATTTTAATTTTGTCTGCTACCATGTATAAGGTGGTCAATTCCTCATCTATTTCCAAAACCTTTTCGGATAAATCAGACATTTTTTGTGATAACTCTTCTTCAAGACTCTCGGGATCAGGTATTCTTTCTTTTTTCTGATAATCGGAAAGATTGTTTTTCGAGCTTTTAACAACTAATGAGAGAGAATCAAGTTGTTGGTTGATGAAGTCAATCGTTTTATTAGAGTTGTTTTTCTTCGCTCCCTCTTGATATTCAAAATACGACTCCAATAATTTACCAACAACATCTCGACATAAAATTGGGTTATGATCGTCGTAGGTAATTTGTATGGTTTTGGCATTCAAATCCATCGCCATTACAACCAAATTTTTCTTCAGTTGATTGAGTAAATCAGAGTGCCTATTGAAGAAAAAATACAATTTATTAGTCGTTGCGGCTTCTTGTAGTTCATTTAAAGTTGGTGTTTCAATAATTAATTCAAAATCACCATTTTTTATCGATTTATTTGGTAATCCGGAGACAACTTTCTGTATTCCAGCTTTTTCATACCTCAATTCAATTTTACCATTAATGTACAAGATATCTATTCGCTTACCACACAAGGAGGAATCCACTAGTGACAAAGGGACTATTTTAAAGCGAGTGGATTTATACAAATCTTTCGTCAATAACTTTCCTTCTGAATATAAATTCGTTGAAATATTAAGCTTTCTAATGGTTTTATCCAATAAGAAATCAGAGCGTAAAAACTCAACCTCTTGGTTAATATTGGTTCCTTGAGCCGCAGCAGCCACCTCACCTAACACCTGACTTACTTTATCTTCCTCAACAATTTGTAAAACGGCATTGGATTGGTATAGAGGTTTTGTATATCTTACGTATACAAATGCAATTAAACTGAAAAACAAAACGAAAAAAATAGGAGCTTTCCAATGTCGTTGAATCACTATCCCAATTATCATGGGATTAAACTCTTTATTAATTACAAGCTTTTTCTGTTGATCGGACACTGAATTTTATTTTTGAATTAACGAGAATAATAAAAGAGAAGAGGTCAAGATTGCCAACCAAGGGCCAACCTCTGTCAGAACGGAACTTGCAATTCTCGGTTTAACATCCACATAAATGTAATCATTACTCTGAACGATCATTTCCGCTTGTTTCAGTCCCTGAATGGTCGATAAATCAATTTTATAAATTTCACGCTTGTTTTTGTTTTTTCGTATTAAATTGATGGAATTTGCTCTTGCATCTTGGGAGAGTCCACCCGCCATTGCAATTACCTCTAAAAGTGTGGTATTCACATTTGTTAAATTCACAACTTGCGCTTGACCTCGTCCTGGAAAAATGATAACTCGCTGATTTGAAATTCTTATTTGAACAAAGGGACTGATATAATTTTTAGACAGTAATTCTGTTAGTGTATCTTCCAATTCAATGGTTGTGAAACCCTGAACTTTAATTATTCCGATAACGGGCAGTTCAGCAGTACCGTCTCTTCGAACCAGATAATCTTGCACATTTTGCATATTCCGGTTAAAAATTTGCCCATCTGTTCCGTTGACACCAGACATTCCTGAAATGATGCGCTCACCATTGTTCGTTGAAAAGAAAAACGTAAATCGATCACCGGGGCCAATAACATAATCCTCGGTTGGCTTAACGGGAATTGAGTCATACTGAAAATTCTCGCCCTTCGGGATTTTGAACATTGTGTTACTATTTATATTAGCACAAGAGTGCAATATTAAAAAAATTGAAAGGATAAATACTAATTTAAATGTACTTATCATTTTTAGTTTTGTTTTTTAGTAATTTAATGTAATAATTACTCATGTCTTTAGTCAATCTTTGGTAATGAAAATTGTCTTTTACGAAAGACCATCCATTTTGTGACATATTTTCTCGTTTTTTTTCATCTTCAATGAGTAGTAGCAATTTTTCCGCAAATTTGACAGGATTGTTTTTAGGTACCACAAATCCTGTTTCATTTTCTAAAAGAATATCTTTTACTCCACCCACATCTGTTGAAATAACAGGAATATTACAAGCTTGTGCTTCAATCAAGCTAACAGGCGTGCCTTCATTGTTGGATGTCAAGCAAATGATATCCATTCCTGCATTAAACGTTTTAATATCGTGAATCCAAGAGGTAAGGCGAATATCAATTTCCTGATTTGTTTTAATTTTTTCTATTTGTTTTTCAATTTCCTTTCTTGTTTCGCCATCACCCACTATAAAAAAAACAGGTTTTTTGGTTGTTAATCGATTTACGATTTCAATTGAATCTAAAAACAGCTTGTGATTTTTTATTGGAGCTAGTCGACCAATGATTGCAACTGCAATTTGGTCATCTGTTAACGAATATATTCCCCTTGATTCTTTGCGCTTCCTTATTATGTCCAGTTGAAAAGGATTCAAATCAAAACCAAGTGGAATTACCTCGATTTTATTTTTGCGCACAATTCCATATTTCTCGCTTAACTCATTTTTCTGTTGTTCTGAAATGGCAATAATTCCCGTTGATTTTGAGGCTAACCGCTTCTCGATTCTTCTAAAGATTTCTGTCTTAAATTTACCAAAGTAAGAATGAAAAATATGACCGTGAAATGTATGAACAACAATAGGAACTTGACAGTCAAATGCGGCCTTACGTCCCAGAGCACCTGCTTTTGCTGCATGAGTATGTACGATATCAGGTTTAAATTCTTCGATGATAGTTTTTATCTTTTTAAGTGCCTTTCGATCACTAAAAAAATTAGGATTTCGTTTCAACTCGGGAATTAAAATAGGTTTCACCCCATATTCCTCAAGAATGTGCAACGAGTCTGCTTCTCCCTCTTCAGGAAGTCCACCAATCAGCACCGTTTCAAATTTTTCAGATAAAAACCGAGTAAGAAATGTCGCATTATAGGTTGGTCCGCCAATATTAAAACGATTGATGATTCGAAGTATTTTTATTTTTTTTTGCGAGGACATTCTAATGAAGCAATGTAATTCAGTTTTTTTGTTCAAAAAAATAGAAGATGTTGAGATTCTAATTGGAATAAATATTGATTTTTGTAAAGAACCATTTTCTTATGCAAAATTACGTTTTTTTAATTTCATTTTTATTTGTTTTTAGTGCTTTTTGTCAAAATAATATTGAGAAAGCTATCTGGAATTTTAAAAATGATGCTGTTAACAAGAATGGAACAATTAGTTTTTTAGCAATCGATTTACAAACAGGTGAAATAGTTGGTGAATTGAATTCCTCAAAAGCGATTGTTCCGGCCTCTACAACTAAATTATTTTCTATGGCAACAGCAATGGAAGTGCTTGGTAGTTCAAAAAAAACGTCCACCAGAATTTATCACTCCGGAGAAATAAATTCCCAAGGAGAACTTTCAGGTGATATTTGGATTCGGGGTGGAGGTGATGTTTCATTGGGGAGCAAATATTTTTATCCGGAGTCTAAAGAAATGGATTTTCTTTATGCGTGGGCTGATTCGTTGATTCAAAAAGGAATTATGAAAATTCAGGGGGCGTTGATTGCAGATGCATCTGAATTTGGTTACAATGGAACTCCAAATGGCTGGCAAGAGTCAGATATTGGTAATTATTATGGTGCATTCGCTTCTGGACTAAATTTTTATGATAACACAATAAAAATATTTCTTAAAACAGGAAATGTCGGGTCAAAAGCACAAATTTTAGATATTTATCCTAACGTCCCCGGTTTATCTATTGCAAATTCGGTAGTTGCCGCAAAAGTTGGAGGAGATGATTCATCAATTTCAGGAACAGCTTTTTTGCTGAGTCGCAAAATATCCGGCAGATTGCCGTCAAATCGAGATTGTTTTGTCGTAAAGGGAAGTATGCCTGATCCAGAATATCTGTTGGTGCATGAACTGATTCGAGTTTTAAAGGCAAAGGGTGTAGAGGTAATGGGAGGTTCAAAAACTATTCGACTCAATAAATTAACCAAACCGAATTACGAAACTGATCTCAAATTACTTTTTCAGCAAGAAAGCAAAACAGTCAAAGAGATTGCATATTGGACTAATGTGAAAAGTGTTAATTTATTTGCGGAGGGTCTTTTAAATTTATTGGGTTATTTTTCTTTCAATGATGGCTCTACTGAATCGGGACTTAAGGTGGTTAAAGGTTTTTGGAATGATAAAATAAATACAGCAAATTTAGTTTTAAACGATGGTTCAGGTTTATCTCGATCCAATGCAATCAGTGCTAAACATTTTTGTGATTTATTGATCTACATGACTTCTTCACCGAATTACCTCGATTTTCGTTCAACTTTCCCGGTTGCTGGTAAAAATGGAACTATTAATACACTATGTAAAGGTGGATCAGGTGAAGGAAGGGTGTTCGCGAAAAGTGGAACCTTAAAGAATATTAAATCTTTTGCAGGTTACGTCGATACAAAAACAGGAAAGAAAATCGCTTTTGCATTAATCGTGAATAATTTTAAATGCTCATCCTACGACATTACCCTAAAAATGGAAAAAGTGATTAACGCAATTGCTGAATATTAAATACCTAATTCGGAGGATATGATTTCCTTCCAAAAATTTTTTATTGAAAGGTTTTGAGAATTGAGCATTTGGGGGACAATACTTGCATGGGAAAATCCAGGAGTGGTATTTACTTCGATTACATGAGGCTCATTTTTTACAATCATAAAATCAATTCGCGCAATTGAGCGAAGCTGCAACAAAGAATAAATGTATTTGGCTCGTTCTTGAACCTTTATTCTTAACTCATCGGAGACTCTTGCTGGTGTTATTTCTTGAGATTTACCATTGTATTTTGCGTCATAATCAAAAAACTCATTTTCAGAGGCAATTTCTGTAAGTGGTAAAGCTTGAATTCCATTGATATTCCTATATACTCCACAAGTAACCTCGGTGCCATCTAGAAATGATTCGATAACTGTTGTTCCGCCTTCTGAAAAAGATTTTTTTAATGCGGCAGAAATTTCATTTTCTGATTTTACTTTCGAAATACCATAACTGGAACCGGAATCAGAGGGTTTAACAAAAATCGGTAATCCAAGTTTTTCAACAATCTCATTTGGTGTAAATTCAAATTCATTTCTCAAAAAAAGAGATTTGGCAACAGGGATCCCGAACGATTTCAAAAATTGATTGCAATACCATTTGTCAAAAGAAAGGGCAGAGGCTAAAACACCGGAATTCAAATAGGGTATTCCTTGCATGTCGAGATAAGCTTGAATCTTTCCGTTTTCACCGGGGTTCCCATGTGTGTATACAATTCCATAGTCGATTGAAATAGAACTGTTGCCATTTGTAAAAGAACAAGTATTCAAGTCAAAAGGAACCTTTGAACTTTCGAATTCTACTTCCCATTTCGATTGCTTAACGATAATTTTAAAGATGCGATATTGGTCAGGAAAATGCTTAATAATCGTTTCTGCACTTTTAATCGAAATATCAAATTCAGAAGAGAAACCACCACAAAAAATACCGAAGGTTTTCATAAATAATTGATAGTTTATTGAGGCGAAATTATAAAAACATATTATCCTTTACTTAATAGGATTTTAAAGTTATTAGCAACAATTCTGTTAAAACTTTATATTCTATTGATTATCTTCGCGAGTATGCGGCCTTTGTATTTATTTGTGTGGTGGTGTTTGAGTTATTCGTTGCGACTCTTTTTTAGAAGAATTGAATTGATTAATCCTCCTAAATCATACCACGGAAGAACCATATACATGAGCAACCATGCAGCCTCGTTTATGGATCCGTTGGTTGTAGGTTCCTTCAATAAATCCATTTTATTTTTCATGACACGTTCGGACGTGTTTACAACTTTTTCTAGACCTTTGTTATGGTCGGTTCATATGTTGCCAATATATAGACAATTAGATGGAGTTGACACAAAGGAAAAAAATGCTGAGGTATTCAGGGAATGTTCTAAAGTATTAAAGAGTAATCGAAGTTTATTGATTTTTGCAGAAGGTTTTACGGATGATGTTTTTGTAAGAAGGCTAAAACCCATAAGAAAAGGAGCTGTAAGAATCGGTTTTTCAGCATTGGAGTATATGAATTGGTCTGAAAACGTTTACATTTCAGCTGTTGGATGCAATTATTCTGATCCAAATCGAATGCGCAGCGATCTTTTGATTTCCACTTCCGAAGGAATTTGTTTAAATGATTATCGTGAGGAATATCATGCAAATCCCGGTAAAGTTGTTGCAGAACTGACTTTGTTGGCAGAGAAAATGATGCAGGATCAAATCACACACATTGAGAACCCACATTTAACTGAACTACATGAAACGATTATGATTTTGACTAGAAAAGGCATGAATTCAATTAGTTACGATAAAAAATTAAGTTTGAAAGATCGCTATCTTTATTCTAAAAAACTTGCGAATTGGTTGAATAATGAACCAATGGAGCGAGTGGAACCCTTGAAGGAGGTTGCTAAAAATTATATGAATTCACTTCGTGAGTTGGACATTACGGATAACGAGATTTGGAGTATAAAGAATAATGAGAATGAGATATTTCGTAAGGTATTTCAACTTTTGTTTTTGTCGCCATTTGCTATTCTTGGAGCATTCCATTGTGGATTCCCCTATTTTTTAATTAAGAAATTTGTAGAAAATAAGTTCAAAAGAGCCGTATTTTGGGGATCAACAAAGTTACTCCTGTGTATGATTTTAATTGGACTTATAAATATTCCAGTAATTTTTGTCTTTGACGATATTTTCAATCTTTCAAATTGGTGGGGATTTGTTTATTATTTATTAATAGGCTTGTTTGGACAGGCATTCTATATTGGTTATTCCATTTTTAATGACCTGTTGCGATTCAAGAAAATAAAAAAAGTAAACATCGAAAATTTAGTTGAAAAAAGAGAGCAACTTTTTGAGCTTGTTAAAAAAAACATACCAACTCAATTTTTATGAACTTAGTTGCATTAAATTTGTTTAAAATTAGTCATGTCAACTGAATTGAATCAGCAAATTCAAAAATTGGAAAGAATAAAAAAACCCAATTGGCTTCGGGTAAAACTTCCTACGGGTGAAAATTATAGAAAAGTTCGTGGACTAGTGGATAAGTATAAACTACATACGATTTGCGAAAGCGGAAGCTGCCCTAATATGGGGGAATGTTGGGGAGAGGGAACAGCTACATTCATGATTTTAGGAAATATTTGTACTCGATCTTGTGGATTTTGTGCGGTTCAAACAGGTAAGCCCGAAGAGGTTGATGAATTTGAGCCTGGAAGAGTTGCGAATTCGGTCAAAATTATGGGAGTTAAACACGCAGTTATTACTTCTGTAGATCGAGATGATTTAAAAGACGGTGGAGCTATGATTTGGGCTCAAACAGTTAGGGCAATTCGTAAACAATCTCCTTCAACTACTTTGGAAACATTAATTCCTGATTTTGCAGGAAAATGGGAGAATCTTCAAGTAATTATTGATGTTGCTCCAGAAATTGTATCCCATAATTTAGAAACAGTTCGTCGGTTGACTAAACAAGTGCGAATTCAAGCCAAATACGATCGGAGTTTGGAAGTTTTGTTTCGTCTTAAAAAAGGTGGCATGCGAACAAAATCTGGTGTGATGCTGGGTTTAGGTGAAACAGAGAATGAAGTTCTTGAAACCATGGGTGATTTGCGTCAAGTAGGTGTAGACATTCTCACATTGGGTCAATATCTTCAGCCAACATTAAAGCATTTGCCAGTAGCAGAATTTATCACACCAGAACAATTTGATAAATATCGTGAAATTGGTCTAAATATGGGTTTCCGATATGTCGAAAGTGGCCCATTAGTTCGCTCATCTTATCATGCTGAGAAACATTTATTTTGATGCCGTAGCGCTAAGAATTTAATTTCCGTGCTAAATCACTTTTAGTTACAATAAAACATTTGGAATAATATTTTGTTAAAAATCAAAGAATAATTGTAAGCCACAAATGGTTTTTAACTGTTTTTTCGAAATTTATAGTTAATTTGGCACTTGGATAACAATGTTGTAACACATAAATTATGAATAAAAAAATATATCTCATTGGTTCTGTGGTTTTTGCTAGTATTGTCGCATTAAGTTCACTACCGTTTTTGAATTTTGATAATTCGGTGGGTTTCTACTCAAAAAAGCAATTAGATGCAATTCAAAATCAAGCAGCTGATGAAGCATTGGTTTGGTTGAAGGCTCGCTATATTGACCAGGAAACAGGTCAACCGATTTCGAATGAGAAATTAGCTATGATTAATAGCCAAATCTCTAAAATGAAGAAATCAAAGGCAATAACTTTTGAAGATAGGGGTCCAGACAATATAGGAGGTAGAACAAGAGCTATTCAAGTTGATAGAACAAACAACAACCGTATTTGGGCTGCTGGGGTGTCAGGTGGTATTTTTGTTTCTCAGAATCGAGGTAATTTATGGGAACGTGTTGATTCCTATATTGATGCAGGAGATGGGGGAAATCCTTTTGTTTCAAGTATGACACAAACTATTGATGGGGTTCTGTATGCAGCTACCGGTTCTAATGATGAACCATGGGGTGGTAATGGAGTTTGGTATTCTTCCGATTTTGGTCAGACTTGGGATAAAATCCCAGGAACATCTAACTGTACGGAAGTTGAGTGCTCCGATGTTGATAATTACGTTTGGTTAACAACGGCCCAAGGGTTAAAGAAATGGAAACTGGGTGATGCATCATTGACCTCTACGCCAGTAAATTCAGGTGCTTGTCAAGCTTTAAAAGTTTCGAAAGACGGTCAAGTTATTGTTGCAGCCTTCGGATCAAATAAAACATTTGTTTCAACCGATGGGGGAGCAACTTTTTCTGATCAATCCGGATCTGCAGCTCAGAATAAAGTTCCTCAAGGAGCTCCTCGAATTGAATTCGCGATATCAGGAGTGAAAAACTCAGATAATAAATATACCGTTTATGCGGTTCGCACGAACAATAACCTTTTAGGAATGCATATTTCAAAAGATAATGGTTTAACTTGGAGTCAGTTTGTAGGCTCTTCAGGCCCTCCAAGCGAATTTGATATTTACAGAGATCAAGGAACTTATAATTCAATTTTGACTGTAAGATATGATGATCCAGAAGAAATACTAATAGGGGGAATTGATGTTTGGAAATGGAAGCAAGCTGTAGATGATCCACTGAATGGACCTTCTGGAGGCTTTGTAAAAGTAAGTCAGTGGTTTGTTGATCCTAGTTCACCAGTTTATGTTCATGCAGATAATCATGAGATGAAGTGGGACGCGCTAAATAGACTTTATGTAGGTAATGATGGTGGAATTGGTGTAACCGATGATGCCGGTATAACATGGTATCCTTCCAATAGAGGTTATAACGTTACTCAGTTCTATGGAATTGCTTTTGACAGAGATGGTGCTGTCATAGGAGGAACCCAAGATAATGGAACTCTATACAATAACTACACGCTTTCAACCAATCAAGAATTCAGACAACTGTTAGGAGGCGATGGTTTTGAATGCGAAATTTCGCACTTCAATCCCAAAGTGATTTTTGCGTCTTTGTACTATAATTCAATTTCTAGATCTGGAGATCGAGGAGAAACTTGGAATAGTTTTGTTCCTGATTTACCCGCTTCTTATCCCGATCCAGGAACTCAGGGTACAGCATTTCATCCTTTTCACACAGAGTTCATTCTTGCTGAACATTACGATTTAAATTCCAAAGATTCAGTTACTTATGTAGCAACGCGGGATTATGAAGCCGGGGATGTAATTCGAATTCCCAGTTTAGCTTCTGGTGATAGCATTGACTATGTGACTCCAGTCAATCTGTATTTTGACGATACCTTGTATTATGACCCTACATTAACTGTAGGGAACCAAAATTTTGGTAGAAACAATGAAACTGGAGAGGTTATTGCAATGGGTTCCGATACAGTGTTTTTTAATGTTCCATGGGATACTCTCAGGGTACAAGATCCTTTTCAATCTTGGTTTTTAGTTTATGTAGGAGCAAACAATGGAGAACTATGGGGAACTCGAAATGCACTTAGATTATCTGCGGCCAATGCACAATGGGTTTGCATAGCGCGTGGCTTTGGTGGTCCAGGTTTCGGAGGAAGTAATTTTAATAGTAACATTGATATTGAGTTTTCTCGTGATCTACAACATTTGTACATTTCGACCAGTTCGGGTGTTACAAGGGTAACTGGGCTAGGTTCAATCTATTCATCCCAGTCCAATTTTAACACTGCCGCTGGTTTCGGAACAGGTACGTCCACAGCAACTCCGTCCGGAACCACTCAAACAAAAATTTCATCAACTTCTTATGAAGGTATTGCGGTTAATCCTAACAATGCCAATGATCTATTATTATTAGCAGGTTTTAATGGAACAAATAGGCGAACAACTAATGCCTCAACTGCGACTAATTCAAACCTAAACGCCAATGCTTTAGGATTCATTACAAATCCAGGAGTTGCTTGTTATGATGGAATAATTGATCGTTTGGATTCAGATGATCTAGTGGTTGGAACTTCAAGTGGCGTTTTTGTATCGGAAAACGGAGGTGCTTCTTGGGAGAATGCCTCTGCAGGTTTTGAGGGAACTCCAGTATTCGAAGTTCGTCAACAATGGAGACCTTTTGAAGAAGGAGGTAATAGAGCTGGTGAAATTTATGTTGGAACTTATGGTAGAGGAATTTGGAGTTCAGCGACATATTTAGGCGTTGGAGGTAATAATAATGAAAGCAATACTATAAACTTTAAAACTAAACTTAAAGCATTTCCAAACCCAACTAATGAAAGTACTACGTTGAGCTTCCAATTAGCTAAAGGTGGTGATGTTGACTTGGCAGTTTATTCAATTACAGGAAGACTTGTGAAAAAAATCAGTAAGAACAATTTATCCTCAGGAGAAAATACCATGTTTATTGATTGTGATGATATGCCAAGTGGTACTTACATCGTTAAGTTTGTTAGTGGAAAACAAGTTGAATCAGTTAAGTTTATTAAGATGTAATTGATTAACTCAGGAAACAAAAAAGGTGGCTCATTAAAAAGCCACCTTTTTTTATAAAATAAGTTTTAATTCAAACTGTCATTATATCTTTCTCCTTCAATTCTAATAATTCATCAATTTTTTTTATGTAAGAGTTAGTGATTTTTTGAACCTCATCTTCAGCATCTTTTTCCAAGTCCTCAGAAAGACCATCTTTTTTAAGGTCCTTTATCATATCTAAGGCATCTTTTCGATGATTTCTAATTCCTACCTTTGCGTTTTCGGCCTCTGCTTTTGCTCGTTTTACAAGATCACGTCTGCGCTCTTCGGTAAGTGGGGGAACAGCAATCAATAACTGTTCACCATTATTTTGTGGATTTAATCCTAAATTAGCATTAAGGATGCCTTTCGCAATATCATTTAATAATTGTTTCTCCCAAGGTTGAACAACTATGGTTCTTGCATCCATTGTATTGACATTAGCAACTTGTTGAATGGGAGTCATTGCGCCATAGTATTCAACCATAACACCTTGCAGCATCGCCGGGGAAGCTTTTCCTGCGCGAATTTTTATTAATTCACTTTCTAGGTGATTTAAAGATTTATCATTGACATCTTTAAATTCATCGTATATTAATTCCAATTCTTCAACCATCGATTTTTGATTTAGTTACTGACTAATGTTCCAACATTTTCTCCAGTGATAAGTTTTTTTAAATTTCCTGGTGTATCCATGTCAAATACAATTATTGGTAAATTATTTTCTTTACAAAGAGTAAATGCGGTCAGATCCATTACATTTAGCCCTTTAGAGTATACTTCATCAAAAGAAATATTCAAAAATTTAACGGCTTTTTTATCTTTTTCCGGATCAGCAGAATAAATACCATCAACCCGTGTTCCTTTAAGAATAACGTTCGCATTTATTTCAATAGCACGTAATGATGCGGCTGAGTCGGTTGTAAAGAAAGGATTCCCTGTGCCAGCTCCGAAAATAACAACTCTTCCTTTTTCAAGATGTCGCACTGCGCGTCTTCTTACGAATGGTTCAGCGATTTCTTTCATTTCAATAGCAGATTGAAGTCGAGTGTGAACACCTACCGATTCTAAAGCTGATTGCAAAGCCATAGAATTAATCATTGTTGCTAACATTCCCATGTAATCGCCATGTGTTCGATCCATTCCACCTTCTTCCGCTTGAACGCCTCTAAAGATGTTCCCACCACCAATTACAATTGCAACCTCTATTCCCATTTCGTGAACCTCTTTGATTTGCTGAGCATATGAATTTATGCGCTTATTGTCAATTCCAAAGTTCTTTTCGCCCATTAAAGACTCTCCGCTTAGTTTAAGTAGTATTCTTTTATATTTCATTTACCAGACAAATATATGAATCGTTTATTTAGTAGATATCGACATGCAAAAAAAAAGCTATCGATTAAGATAGCTTTTTTAATTAACTTAAAGAGAATCGTTTGAAGTCGAGAACAGTTAGTCCCGATTCGGTCGAACTTAAAAATTGTTCAACTGTCAACTTGTTATCTCTAACAAACTGCTGACTTAGAAGAGTATTTTCTTGAAAGAACTTATTTAATCTGCCAAGAGCAATTTTTTCTGCCATTTCTGAAGGCTTTCCTTCTTGAATTGCTAGTTCTTTTCCAATTTCAATTTCTCGTTCAATAGTTCGAGCATCAACACCATCTTTATTAATAGCAATTGGATTCATAGCGGCAACTTGCATAGCAACTTGTTTACCTGCATCCTCAGCAACGTCAGATCCACTATTAAGTCCAACTAAAGTAGCCAATTGATTTCCTGGATGATTGTATGCAACAACCCTATCTGTCTTTACAACGGCATAATTGGAAAGATCCAGTTTTTCACCGATTACACCAACTTGCTCGATGATTTTTTCATCAACACTTAGTTTAGAGTCATAAGCTAGTGCTTTCAATTCTTCAACAGAAGCAGGTAATTTTTCCAGAGCTAAATCGACTATTGATTGAACAAGATTTTTGTAACCGTCGTTTTTAGCTACAAAATCTGTTTCACAATTCAAAGTTACGATTACTCCGGACTTTCCGTCATTTGATGCTTGAGCAATAATGAGTCCTTCTCTTGCCTCGTTATCACCTCTTTTGGCAGCAATTTTTTGACCTTTTTTTCTCAGGATATCTACGGCTGCTTCGAAGTCACCATTCGCTTCTACTAAAGCATTTTTACAATCCATCATTCCAGCACCCGTTTGTTGGCGCAATTTGTTTACATCTGAAGCTGTAATAGCCATGATAATATTAATTTAACGTGATTATTTTATTATGCTGCGTTTTCCTCTGATTCATTAGAGGCTGATACTTCCGCTGTTTCGGTCGCTTCTTCTTTATCCCCACCTTTTAAATTCTTGCGATCTTCTAATCCCTCGCGAATAGCATTGCAGATTTCATCTAGAACTAGAGCAATTGATTTTGTCGCATCATCGTTCGCGGGAATTGGGAAATCCACTAATTTAGGATTCGAGTTCGTATCAACCATCGCGAAGGTTGGAATATTTAATCTTCTTGCCTCTGCCAACGCAATATGTTCTTTCAATATGTCAACGATGAAAATTGCTGCAGGTTGACGAGTCATGTCAGCGATTGAACCAAATGTTTTCTCGAGTTTTTCACGTTGACGAGTTTTAAATAGTTTTTCACGCTTGTTCAAAGTGTCCCAAGAGCCATCGGATTTCATTTTGTCAATTAATGACATTTTACGAATCGATTTTCTTGTAGTTTGAAAGTTTGTAAGCATACCACCAGACCATCTTTCAGTTACAAAAGGCATATTAACTTTAGATACCCGCTCGGCTACGATTTCTTTTGCCTGTTTTTTGGTAGCCACAAAAAGGACTTTTTTACCTGATTTAGCAATCTGTTTCATTGCAGCACAAGCTTGATCTAAACGAACTATAGTCTTGTTAAGATCAATAATGTGAATTCCTTTTTTCTCCTCGAAAATATAGGGAGCCATTGCAGGATTCCATTTTCTTTTCAAATGCCCAAAATGAACACCTGCTTCTAATAATGTTTCGAAATTTAATTTTGACATTTTATATTTTTGTTTACGTTCCTAAATAATTTAAAGCAACAAAGGAGAGGATCGCATCGATCAAAGTTCTCCAAAGTTTGGATGCTAAACCTGCAGTTCGATTAACGTTTCGAGAACTGGAATTTCTTACGAGCTTTAGGTTGACCAGGTTTTTTACGCTCAACCATTCTTGGATCGCGCGTCATTAAACCATCCGCTCTCAATATAGATTTGTAATCAGCCGAAACTTCCACCAATGCTCTTGAGATACCCAAGCGAATTGCTTCTGCTTGGCCATTGATTCCGCCTCCAGCGACATTCACTTTTACGTCATATTGACCTAAAGTTTCAGTTAAAACAAATGGTTGATTAACTTTTGCTTGCAATACATCAATCGGAAACACCTCGTTCAACGTTTTTTTGTTGATAGATATATTACCTTTTCCTTTGGTTAAATAAACGCGAGCAACAGCAGTTTTTCTTCTTCCTAAAGCATTAATTACTTCCATATTTTTTATTTCAGTGAGTCAAGATTTAATAATGTAGGTTTTTGAGCTTCATGTTTGTGCTCAGAACCTTTATATACTTTCAAATTTCTGTAGAGTTGGCGACCTAAGGTATTTTTGGGAAGCATTCCTTTAATTGCTTTTTCAATTAACCTTTCAGGATGATTTTTTAACATGTCTTTAGCGGCAGTAAAACGCTGTCCACCTGGATATCCTGAGAAGCGCACATATTCTTTATCTTCTAACTTAGTTCCAGAAAAGGCAACTTTTTCAGCATTGACAACAATAACATTATCACCGCAATCTGCGTGAGGAGTGTAGCATGTTTTGTATTTACCTCTGATGATTTTAGCGACTTTACTCGCTAATCTACCTACTGTTTGACCTTCAGCGTCCACAATAAACCACTTTTTATCAGCAGTTTCTGTATTTCCAGATATCGTTTTGTAACTAAGTGTATCCACGGTTTCTCTTTATTAAAAAAACTTATTTACCTAAAATTAGGGGTGCAAAGATACAACTATTGTTTTTAATAACAAGAAAAAACTAAAAAATAAGAGAAAAAAATTATTTCTTTTTAAAGGAATTAATCGCGTTGACAGTAAATTCGCTTAATACTAGTTTACCGCTCATTCCTGCTCGTTCAGATAGTAATGTGTCCCAGTGATCCGTTCCTTGCCAGAAAACAGTCTTTAACATAGACATAGCTTCAGGATTTGAATTGGAAAGTTGTTGAGATAATCTATGGATCTCTTTGTCTAGCGCATGGGTGTCGTCAAATAACTCAACGTAAAGTCCTTTTCTCTTTGCCCAATCTGCTGATCTCCATTCAGTTGCATTAATAGCTAATTCACTCATGGCAGATAGTCCTATCTTTCGTTCAACAGCAGGACCGACAACAAAAGGTCCAATTCCAACGGCTAACTCAGAAAGTTTTACATCGGCATTCGATGTTGCTAAGCAATAATCAACAGCAGAAGCAATACCAACTCCACCTCCTACAGCTTTGCCTTGAACACGTCCAATAATGAATTTTGGACATTTGCGACAGGCATTAATTACTTTAGCAAAACCCGAAAAGAATTTATTACCAGTTTCTAAATCTTTAATGGATATTAATTCGTCAAAACTAGCTCCAGCGCAAAATGCCTTATCCCCAGTTGATTGAAGAATAATTACTTTGACTGTTGAATCTTGCCCCATTTTTTCAATGGTTTCTGCAAGTTTCTGAAGTATTTTTCCTGGAAGTGAATTACTTAGTGGATGTCCAAATGTAATCGTGGCAATTCCACTTTCAGCAATGGAATAATTAACAAATCCTTGATCGATAGCTTCCGTCATAGTCATTTATTTTAATGAAAAGTTATCAGTTCCAATTAAAGAGCCATCACAATAAACTTTTACTTTGTAGTTTCCTTTTGTGGCTGTTTCACTTTTTAAATCATAATATATAGTTATATCCACAGCTTGATTAGAATATTCGATGTCTTTTTTATCTGAATAGGCAACGCTCCCATTATCCGAATTGAATTTGTTATTTGGGCTGGATTGAAAAATCTCTCCATTTGGACCAATAATTTGAAGGTAAACTGATTTTTTACCGGGATTAGCTAGCGAATTCTCCGAAATTGTGAAGCTACTTCTGAATTGTATTGCGTTTTTGGCCTTTTCTGTTGGTTCAGTTGTTTTATTCAATTTCATTCGAAGAGCTTCTGATTTAAAACCGTATGCTTGCAGACGGCTACCAGTTTTGATTTTTTCACCTTTTTCCTCAGCTTCTTTTTTAAATTGATCTCGCTCGGTTGTTGTTTCAGTAAGTTTAGTCGTAGTTTGGTCTAAATCGGATGTTAGTTTAATATTCAACGTATTCAGTGAGTCGATTTGGCGAACATAACTTCTCATGATTCCGCGCAATGTTTCATTTTCTTTTCTCAACTTATAAAGTTCAGAAGCAGAAAGGCGTTTATTTGAATTCAATTTATCCAAAAGAGACTGGATTTGAGCTTTTTGCATATTTAAACTGTCTGCTTTTGATTGGTCTTTTTCGATAAGTTTATCGTAAGTAGCCAACATGTTTTTGAAGTCTTTTTTCAAGTCATTCGACATATTTCCTACATACCCTTGCATCATGTCATTCATCCCTTGCATGTCAGACTTTAATATGATGTTTTCGTTGTTACAATTGTTAAATTCCTTTCTTTTTACGGAATATAAATAGGCAAATACTGCTAAACATGCTAATAATAGAAGAATGATAATCAAATAAATACCATTTGAACTTCTTTCATTTTGTTGCTCACTCATAAGATTTTTATTTTTGTCAAAGTTATTAATAGTTAAACCGACCTATTCATAATAAATCAAAAAAGTTATGATAAGTTACAGGTTAAAAAGATTTATCAATCAGCGCTACCATAGCTTTTGTCAATTCCTTTCTTGAAAACTTTTGAATTTCAGTTTCATTTATACTTCCAATTGGCGTTTTGAAAAATTCTTCCAATGATGTCATTTGATTATAGCTATTTATTGAAACGATTGAGGTGTTTTTAAGAATCATTGCCGCATTTCCTTTTTCTGGACCAATAAAAATAATTGGTTTTTTAGAAGCCATGTATTCGAAGATTTTACCTGTTAGGATGCCCTCGTTTTCTTTTGTATTTGGAATAATGAGTAGCAAAGCTTTCGAATTGAGCATGAATTCAATCGCTTTTGCATGTTCAACGTACGGGATAAATTCAACATAATCCAATATATTTAGATTTTTAATGCTTGTCTTAACTTCTTCAAAAACATTTCCAACGAATCTTAATTTCCAGTTTGGTTGATTCTTAAGGAAAATTCGAAATTCTATTAAAAATGCTTCGATCGGATAATTAGGCCCGAGATTACCAATATAACTGATGTAATTGATTTCAGTATTGAGAGTTTCGGCATTTTCAAAGTCAGATTCATCGAATCCATTTGGGATGACAGATATTTTCGATGAAACAATTGGGTTTTTCTTTTCAAAAAGACGAGCTATGGAGTCACTAACAACAACGAGTTGATCGGCATGCTTAAGGCAAAGTGTTTCGAATTTTGAATCTCTTTTCTTTGCCCAGAGAGTTCTGAATAATTCTTTATTGTAATAAATATCGGTCCAAGGGTCTCTTAAATCTGAAATCCATTGGATATTGAATTTTTTTTTCAGTTCCAATCCAATCAGTTGAGTAGAGTGGGGAGGAGAAGTTGTAATAACGCAATCTATTTGATATTTCTGAATGATTTCCAAAGCAGCCTTAATCGCAAATTTATTCCAACCAATTCGTGCATCTGGAATAAAGAAGTTGCCACGAATAAATCGCATGATTCGTTCAAGAAAATTTGGTTTTGCCTCTCCAGCAAATCCGCTTTGCGGGATTTTTTTACCGCGAATTTTTTTATATAAACCAAATGGACTAGATGCTTTTGTCTTAATAATTTCAACTCCCAATGGTATCTCTTTTTCAAGCGAATAATCTTGGGCAGGAAAAGTAGCGTAAGCTGGATCAACTGTTAAGATAACGGGTTCGATTCCAAAATCCCTAAAGTATTTGACGAATTTAAGCCATCTTTGTACACCGCTTCCTCCACTTGGTGGCCAGTAATAAGTGATGACTAAAACTTTTTTCATGCTTTACTTACTCAGTAAACAATAAACCGTAGTTGTATAGAAATCCCTCAGAACAGGAATATTTAAAAATGAAAAAATCTTCTTGGGTTTTAATTTAAACTTCACTTCGTAATTTGGATTGATAAAGTAAAAAGTTGATGCCACCAATCTAAAATCATTTTTTCTACAAATCCTTAGAAATCGTTGAACAGAAATACCTGTATCGTATGCGTCAGTTAAAAGTCCGTTAATTGTTGCTTCATTTTCCCCAAATAGTTTTAAGAGACCTTTATAAATGGGCCTGGGTAATAAATGAATCCATGGCATTTTACTCAATATTTTACTTCGACACATTTGTTGGTGTCCGCCAAAAGGATTGCACCACGGGGGAAAACCCTGAAAAATGACTCCATCATCTTTCAAGAATTTTTTCAATAAAGGAATGAATTTTTCTTGATTCGGAATGTGTTCAATGGTATCTTTCATAAAAATGACATCGAACGAATTTTCTAAACCCTCAGCTTCATAGATATCTGAGCAAATTAATTCAAGGTTTGTTCTGTTTTGAATATCAAGGTATTCTTTTGCTCGTTCAATACTGTGAGGTCTAATATCAACTCCAGTGACATGGCAACCAATTTCTAAAAAAGGTAGTAAATTCCCACCATAGCCACATCCAACTTCTAAAACCCTTGTGGAAGTATTGAATTTCTTTTTCTGCTCGATAAAAGGAATGATATGATTCTTACAAGTGGTGTATTGTTCCTTGAAATACAAATCAAGATTGGAGTGTCGTTCGTGCATTGTGATTCAAAATTAAATAATTATTGCCATATTTTCTTGAAACCCGAATCTTCACAAAAAACTATCTTTGTTATTACTGATTATGGGAATCATTCAAAAAGACGCGGTTCGAACAACAATATTATCTTATTTAGGGATCGGTATTGGGACCCTGAATCGCGCAGTGCTTTTTGTAATTTGTCTATCAACCGAGCAAATCGGTTTGATAAATCTTGTTGTAGCTGTCGGTCTATTGTTTGCGCAAATGGCAAATTTTGGATCAGTTGCTAGTATTTTGAAATTTTTCCCTTATTTCAAAAATGAGGAAAAAAGGCATCATGGTTTCATCTCCCTCATGCTACTGTATGTGTTCATTGGAATTCTTGTTTGTCTAATCGCATTTTATTTATTCAGACCGTTGATTGAATACATGTATTTAGAGAGGTCTCCTCTTTTTATTTCCTATTACAATTGGATATTACCAATTGGAATCTCCTATGTTTTATTTCAGTTTTTTGATGCTTATTTAAGATCGCTTCATCGCAATATTTTGTCGGTTTTTATTTTTGAAGTTTTCTTGCGCTTGCTTGTTACAGGTCTCTTGTTGTTCGTTTATTTTAAAATAATTCCTTTTGAAACTTTTGTAATTCTAAACAGCCTAATCTATGCGGTTCCAACACTAATATTATTTGTTTATTTGATCAAAATCAAAGAGTTAAACCTGCAATCAAAAAGGATTTCAATTTCCAAAAAATATCGAAAAATTCTTGTTCAATATTCATCATTTAACTACCTAAACAATCTGGGCGTTATTCTAGTTACAACACTCGATATCATGATGATTGCAAAAATGGTTGGGCTAGCCGAAACAGGAGTATATTCGACCGTGTTTTTTCTAGTTAGTGCTACCTTAATTCCTTTCAAGTCAATTATCAAGATTTCTACACCAATAGTTGCTGAACAATGGAAGTATAGAAAGATGAATGAAATGGAAGAACTTTACAAAAAAGTTAGTTCTGTTAGTTTGTTAATTGGCATCTTCTTCTTTTTGAGCATTTGGTTGAATGTTGAATTTCTTTTCGCTATTCCTGGAAAGGAATTCTCTCAGGGAGTTTGGGTCTTCTTTTTTCTCATGCTTGGACGATTAACAGATATGTATTGTGGAATCAATGGTTTGATATTCCTTACCTCAAAAAAATATAAGTACGAATTGTTTTTCACGGTTTTCATGATTTTGGCTGTTTATCTGCTTAATCTTTGGCTAATTCCTAAGTTTGGAATGACAGGAGCAGCCATTTCAACTGCCTTTGCTATTATAGTCTACAATTTTGGACGTGTTTTATTCATTTACAAGGTTTACCGAATTCATCTATTTACGAAAAAACAATTTCTGCTGATTTTAACTGGTTTGTTGACTTTTATCGTTGGTAATTTTATTCAGGGGCTATTTCAAAATGAATTAATTCAATTTTTAATGGAACTATTTGTGGTGCTTGTATTTTTCGTTTTGCCAGTTTATATTTTTAAAATTGAGGAGGAGTCTGTGGGTTACGCCAATAAAATGTGGAGTTTTTTGAGATTAAAAGTGACCAAAAACTAGCATTTATTGGAAAAATTTTTGAAACGATTGTTCTTCATCTTTTTTCTTTGGTTTTATTTCTTGTGAAAATTCAAACTTAAAGACAATATTGGAATCTGAAAAGAACCCGATGGAACTATATAGGGTCTGCTGAAAAAGTCAGAAAAGGATTAGAATCTAGGCGCAGTTCATTAAGGCATATACGAATATGCCAATATGACTGCAACGAAGAAGATGATTCTTTTCTGGCTATCGAACAAAAATATGC
>JBIIVA010000202.1:0-4203 GCA_044339705.1 Crocinitomicaceae bacterium | reverse complement strand
GAAAAATTCGATTTTCACGTCAGATGATAAGGTAGCCGAGAATTACTTTTACAACCTACGTTCGACCTTTAATAATGGCCCAACAAACAGTGTTTCTATAAAAGTAATTTATTGGCTCGACTACCTTGATGCGAAAAAACTTTTCTCAAAAAAGAAAGGAAATTAATTATCGGCACCTGCCAAATGCAGATGTTCTCTCAACGATGATTCGACATGTTCGGCAATCAACTCATAAAACATATCGCTTTCGTGATTGACCTGAACTTGCTCCAACGCTTTATAGTAGCGCATGCGATCATCATAATTCCCTTTTAAATTGGCAATTGTAAAGCCATTTTTCAGAAGAATCAAATTCATGACTAAGCGAGATGTTCGTCCATTTCCATCGATAAATGGATGAATGGTTACCAAACGCTCGTGCATCTCTGCCGCAAGAACCACAGGATGAAGAATATCTTTTTGTGTTTCATAGAAAATAAAATAATCCTCCATCATTTTTTCAATCAAATACGGCTCAGGCGGAACATGTGAACTTCCAGAAATCCTAACGGGTAAATTACGATAGATTCCTGCATTTCGATCATCAACTCCTTTGAGAATTAATTGATGGATTTGCTTCAATCTGAAAGAATTAAAAGGAATTTTATTTTGAACTAATTCTAAAATCAATTCAATTGCTTCTTTGTGATTAACAAGTTCCAAATGTTCACGCATGCTTTTTCCTCCAATCGTAATCCCTTCATTGATAACCAAATGCGTTTCTTGCAAGGTAAGTGTATTTCCTTCAATTCGATTGCTTTCATAGGTGTATGAAGTAAAAAAATACTCTTCCATTTTTCGCAATTGAACTTCGTTTAAAGGTTTTAAACTTTTCCAATTCTCACTCAACGCATCTAGTTTTTTCAATTTGCTAGTATATTGCTTCGAAAGTGTAATTGTTTTAAATCGATCATTTCCTGATAGATATTGGATTCTTTCTTCTGCAACCAGTAAAACATCTCCGGCAATTTCAGGGTATTCCTTAAGAACATCAAGTATTTCTTCAGCCAAAAATTCTTTCATTAGTTCATTAAAATCGATTTCTAAAAATTCTGAAAGTAACTTTAATTGTTTGATTGAAGGCTTCCTTTTATTGGATAAAATACGACTCATTAAACTAGAATCAATGCTCAGTTTTGCTGCTAAATCTTTGATTTTAATGTTTTTTGCTATTCTAGTTTTTTCGAGTAACATAACTTACTTTTTATTGTCATGACAAATATAGTCATTTTTATTTGAATTTCAAATTTCATTTATTTTTTTCAAATTACAGCTTCCTTAAATCAATTACTATTGAGGATTTTTTATTTTTGTACTTATGGATAAAAACCAAGATTTACTCCAACGCAGAGATAATGCAAAATTAGGTGGAGGTCAAGATCGAATTGACAAACAGCATCAACAGGGTAAACTTACAGCTCGTGAACGCGTAACGCTTTTAGTAGACGAAAATTCCTTCGAAGAAATAGGTGCTTTCGTTGAACATCGAGCAACGGCTTTTGGATTAGAAAAACAAAAATACCCGGGAGATGGTGTAATTACTGGATTCGGAACAATTCATGGTCGCTTGGTATATGTTTTCTCTCAAGATTTTACGGTTTTAGGAGGATCGCTATCGGAAACGCATGCGGCAAAAATTTGCCGAATCATGGATTTAGCAATGAAAAACGGAGCACCTGTAATTGGATTAAATGATTCAGGTGGTGCTCGAATTCAAGAGGGTGTAGTCTCACTTGCAGGATATGCAGATATTTTTTATCGAAATACACGAGCTTCTGGCGTAATTCCACAAATTTCAGTAATAATGGGACCTTGTGCCGGCGGCGCAGTTTATTCACCAGCTTTAACTGATTTTATTTTCATGGTGGAGGAAACTTCCTACATGTTCGTTACGGGGCCGAATGTAGTAAAAACTGTAACTCACGAAGAAGTTACCTCGGAAGATTTAGGTGGAGCAAAAGCACACGCTGAGAAGTCAGGGGTCAACCATTTTACTGCAGCAAACGATGTTGAATGTCTTAAAAAAGTAAGGGATTTAGTTACTTACCTCCCTCAAAATGCATACGAATTAGCTCCTCAGCCTTCTATTTTCAATTTTTCGAAATCAAAATTTGATCAAATCGGAAAGATACTTCCAGAAAACGTTAACATTCCATACGATATTAGAAAAGTTGTGGAATGTGTGATTGATGACAACAGTTTCCGTGAAGTTCAGGAAGATTTTGCCAAAAATATTGTAGTTGGGTTCGCACGAATAGAAGGAAAAACGATTGGAGTTGTTGCTAACCAACCTGCCTCTTTGGCCGGCGTTTTAGACATTGATGCATCAAGAAAAGGGGCACGTTTCGTTCGTTTTTGTGATTCATTCAACATTCCACTTCTAGTATTTGAAGACGTTCCTGGTTTCCTTCCTGGAACAGATCAAGAATGGCGAGGAATCATTACACATGGAGCAAAATTGCTTTATGCATTCTCAGAAGCGACAGTTCCACGAATTACCGTAATTACGAGAAAAGCTTATGGTGGCGCATTTGACGTAATGAATTCAAAAAGCATTGGTGCAGATTTGAATTTTGCTTGGCCAACAGCAGAAATCGCCGTTATGGGAGCGAAAGGTGCCGCTGAAATTATTTTCAAACGTGAAATCGCCTCAGCGGAAGATCCACAAGCTAAATGGTTGGAAAAAGAAGCCGAATACGCTGAAATGTTCGCAAACCCTTATCGCGCTGCAGAGCGTGGAATCGTGGATGACGTCATTTTACCAGAAGAAACCAGAGCCAAAGTAATCGCAGGGTTCAAAATGCTGGAGAAAAAAGCCGAAACCTTACCGAAGAAAAAACATGGGAATATCCCGCTTTAATTTAGAATTAACAATGAAGAATTACGAACTCGCAATTAGCAACTATAAATTAATCATTTGTCACCTTGTCATTTGTCCCAAAGTCTTAAAATCATAACTTCCTAAAATCCTAATATCTTAAAATCTTAAAGTCCTAAAATCCAAATAAAAAACAAAAATGAAAAACCTAATCGAAGCATTTCCGCAAAACATAATAGATGCAGCAGCAATAGCAAGTGGAAAAACGTACAAACAACCAACAAACGAAGTAAAAAACATCTTAATCTGCGGACTTGGCGGATCAGGAATTGGCGCAAAAATCGTTGCAAATTGGATTCAAGATGAAATTAAAATCCCAGTTTTGATAAGCAATGAATATGCGCTTCCCGCTTTCGTTGATGAAAATACCTTGGTGATTGGCTCCTCGTATTCAGGAAATACGGAAGAAACAATGATGAGCATCCATGAAGCTCACGAGGTAGGATGTCACATTATTGGTGTTTGCAGTGGCGGTGAATTAGCTGCATTTTGTGAGCAAAACAACTATGATTACGTGCTCGTTCCAGGTGGAAATCCACCAAGAAGTGCTTTAGCTTTTTCAGTTGTGCAATTACTTGACATTCTATTCAAATTAGGCCTAATTGCAAAAACTAGTTTGGAACAAATGGTTAATTCAGTTAATCTATTGAATTCTGAGAAAGAAACTATTCACAGCGTTGCAAAAGACCTAGCTGATTTCCTTTATGGTAAAGTTGGAATTTTTTATTCCGAAACAAAGTATGAAGGTGTAATTGTTCGTGCAAGACAACAAGTAAATGAAAATTCAAAATATTTGGGATGGCAACATACGATTCCTGAAATGAACCACAACGAACTTGTTGGTTGGACTGGTGGTGATGCGCGTTTCGCACCCGTATTTTTCTGCACGGGAGATTTGCATCCGAGAAATCAAAAAAGGTTAGAAATTACCATGGCTCACATCGAATCGAAATGTGGTAAAATATTCAAATTGAAAGCCAAAGGTTCGAATTTCGTGGAACGTTCGATTTACCTAATCAATTTGGTTGACTGGGCATCTTATTACTTATGTAATTTGAATGGCGCGGATATAATTGATATTCAAATCATCGATTACTTGAAAGGAGAAATGGCCAAATTCAATGGATAACAAACCCGTTGTTTCTGTCAAAAATTTAGGGTTAATTGATTATCAAGAAGCCTGGGATTTTCAGGAAAATTTATTCAAAAAAGCAATTGATTTAAAGATTGCCAAACGAAATGGTGAAACCGACGAAATTCCGGAGAATTACCTTTTGTTTTGTCAG
>JBIIVA010000059.1:0-13279 GCA_044339705.1 Crocinitomicaceae bacterium | reverse complement strand
CTTGTTTAATCAATTTTAAAGCAATAAGTCCAACAAGACTAATCAATGCAATGAGTAAAGTGGCTTTTGACTGAAATGTAATCTTCATCTCTTGTTATTCTAATTTAACTGATAGACCATTATCCAAAAGCTGATTACATAACGGCTCCAACTCATCGTAAACACCTGTTTTTACAGCGCATTTACCATTCAAATGAACGATCCATGCGCATTGTTCGGCTTGCATCGGCTCGTGATCACATATTCGAACCAAACAATTAATCACATGATCAAATGTATTCACATCGTCGTTGTATAGTACAATATTAAACTCGGATATAAGTTCTTGCAAAGTTGCTACTTCTTCTTGAGTTTTGGTTTGACTCATTCTTTATTCATTTAAAATTGAAATTTTTAGTTCTTCTGCCTTTCTTACAATTGCATTTCGCTGAAAGTCATTATCCAAAAAGATGTTTAATTTCTTAAGTTCATCACTTGATTCAAATCTGTAGTTTAAGTCTGAGCGCAATAGCCAATCTATTAATGAACCATTTGAAAGTTGATTGGTGACGTCAAGTTCGATTATGTTGTTTGAATCGATAGGTTGGACTTCTCTTTCAAAATCCTTGAGATATTCATTATGGATAATTGTTACTTCATCTGTTTTCATTTTGGGAGAAACGATTTTACCAGTTTCCGATTGATACGTGAAAATTCCAATTCGGTTCAATTTTTCCAAATTAGGTCTAACTTCCTCCACATTGCAAGACAATGCGAATTGGATTAAAGAATCAGGCTTAATTCGCTTACTGACTTCAGGTAATTCAATATTTAATTCAACTAAATTTCCTGTTATAACTGAATTATTTGCAATTTCAGGATTTACTAGAGGAGTTGATTTTTTTAAAATATCCGTTCCATTTTTAGCTAGTAAATTATTTGCTTCTGCAATTGAAATTCGTTTCCCCTGATAATAGGCGACAACATAAGCGTCTGCAACTCCTTTATTCACAGCTTGATTCCGATGGTTTTTGGCATCATTTACACTTTCAAACATTCCAGATGAATAACGAATCTGACCTTTTTCAGATTTAAAAGTTACTAAATCATCAAATTGTTTCAATTGATTATTTGTTATTGGTTTATTGAAAACGCCAACCTGAACAGTGAAAAACAATTGTTGGTTATTTTCACCTAACTCAGCCTTTTTAGCATTTGGTGCATTTAAATAGTCTTGTGAGTTTGGATTAATCGTTTTTGGTTGAGGTGAATTTCCGTTTTGCTCGCTAACAGAAGCATTTTCATTCAGCGCGAGTATTAATTCATTTTCTGTTAATGCTTTACACCGTCCTGAAATTTCTAACTCACGACCTTTAGCAAATGAAATTCGCTTCCCATCACAATAAGCGACAATGAATGCATCAGCATATCCTAAAGCACGAATTTGTTTACGAGCAACTATGGCATTTTGTGCGCTATTGAAATAACCGGCCATGTAACAGGTCAAACCATTTGCAAGCAGATCACCAGAAACAGGTGAAAAATCTCGAAATGCAGCATTTGGAATTGGTTTTCTGAATGCTCCGACTTGCACTCTATAGATTAATCCTGACGGTGAATTTACATTGACAGGAAGTGGTTTATCAATAGCTATATTCGGATTTCTTCCAATTGTAAAAGTTGATTGTTGCACCTGAGAGTTGTCTATTGAAGCAATTTGCTGAATAGGTTTAATACGATTTACTAACAACCATTCAAATTGAGCAGCGTCATCAAATTCATTAAGTTTAAGAAATTGATTTTCAATTTGTTTTTCTTTTGTTTTTATGTCCTCCTCATTTTTCTTCAATTGATTACCTAGATTAATCAACTCAAGACTTAATTCATTGGATTTGGAATTCAAAATAGATTTATTAATTTGCTCCCTCAGGACTCTATTTTCAATTTTTTTCGATTCCAATTCATTCAACAACTCATTAGACTTTGTTCTTTCCTGAATGTACTTTTTGTATTTTTCACTCTGACGTAAAGATTCAAGTTCAGAATCCGTCAAATTATCAGATTTTGGCGATATGTTGGCCGCGATGTCTGATTTCTTACTTGAGTCATTGATTTTACTTTCAATATCCAATCGAATTGATGCCAATTGATTTTTTTCCTCTTTCAAAAGAATTTTTTCCTGATCATTCGTTGAGGAAGTAATTTTATTTTGAATCGATAGCTCTTTCATTTTAATTTCATTTAACTCTGCAACTAAATCATCATTCGAAAGAATTTTCAATCCAGGGAATTCTTTATTAAATCTTGCTCTTTGCTCGTTTTCAATGCTCCTTTTTGAATTTATTTCCGATTCAATCTTCAATTGAGAAATTTCCTTTTCAATTCGAACTTTATCATTATCTGAATTTGCTTTAGCCAACTCTTCTTTTTTATTTGCGATTTGTCTTTCAAGTGTCGATGCATTCAAATTATACAATACAGATTGTTTTAAATCCTCGGGGTTTACTTTACTTTCGATTTCATTATTAGTCTTATCCTTTTCGTTTGCATTCTGATTGGAAGTCTGATTCTCATTCTTGGCTATTTCATGCGAATTGGAATTATTGTTCACATTATTCGTCTTATCATTCTCGTTTCCATTCTGGTTGGAAGTCTGATTCTCATTCTTGTCTATTTCATTCGAATTGGAATTGTTGTTCGCGTTATTTGAGTTTCCATTTTGATTGGAAGTCTGATTCTCATTCTTAGCAACTTCGTTTGAATTGGAATTGTTGTTTGCGTTATTCAAGTTTTCATTCACGTTTGCATTCTGATTGGAAGTCTGATTCTCATTCTTAGCAACTTCGTTCGAATTGGAATTGTTATTCGCGTTATTCGAGTTTTCATTCTCGTTTCCATTCTGATTGGAAGTCTGATTCTCATTCTTAGCAAATTCGTTCGAATTGGAATTGTTGTTTGCGTTATTCAAGTTTTTATTCTCGTTTCCATTCTGATTGGAAGTCTGATTCTCATTCTTAGCAACTTCGTTCGAATTGGAATTAATGTTCGCGTTATTCGAGTTTTCATTCACGTTTCCATTCTGGTTGGAAGTCTGATTCTCATTCTTAGCAACTTCGTTCGAATTGGAATTGTTGTTCGCGTTATTCGAGTTTTCATTCTCGTTTCCATTCTGATTGGAAGTCTGATTCTCATTCTTAGCAAATTCGTTCGAATTGGAATTGTTGTTTGCGTTATTCAAGTTTTCATTCTCGTTTCCATTCTGATTGGAAGTCTGATTCTCATTCTTAGCAACTTCGTTCGAATTGGAATTGTTATTCGAGTTATTCGAGTTTTCATTCACGTTTCCATTCTGATTGGAAGTCTGATTCTCATTCTTAGCAACTTCGTTTGAATTGGTATTGTTGTTCGCGTTATTCGAGTTTTCATTCACTTTTCCATTCTGGTTGGAAGTCTCATTCTCATTCTTGGCAACTTCGTTCGAATTGGAATTATTATTCGCATTATTCGAGTTTTCATTCTCGTTTCCATTCTGATTGGAAGTCTGATTCTCATTCTTAGCAACTTCGTTCGAATTGGAATTGTTGTTCGCGTTATTCGAGTTTCCATTCTGATTGGAAGTCTGATTCTCATTCTTAGCAACTTCGTTCGAATTGGAATTGTTATTCGAGTTTTCATTCTCGTTTCCATTCTGATTGGAAGTCTGATTCTCATTCTTAGCAACTTCGTTCGAATTGGAATTATTATTCGAGTTTTCATTCACGTTTCCATTCTGGTTGGAAGTCTGATTTTCATTCTTGTCTATTTCATTCGAATTGGAATTGTTATTCGCGTTATCATTTACCGTTCCATTATTCTTGGATGTTTGCGCTAAGCTCTCGTTCAGTTCATTGATTCTGCTTTGCGAAAGTTGAATTTGCTCCAAGAGATTTTCTTTCTCGGATTCATTCGAACTCAAGTCTAATTTTCGTTTTAATTCATACTGATATTGCTGTTCTCGTTCTTTTAGTTTTGAATTACGATCACTCTCATTAGAAATACGTTTGATTTGTGAAATATCTTGTTCATATTTCCCCTGAACTGTGGAGTTTAAGGTTGATTCAATTTCAACAATTTGATTGATTAAGACATCGGTTTCTGTTTGATTTTTTGGGGAATTTTTCTGTTCCTGAAAAGAATTTTTCTCCTCAGCACGAGAATCTATTCGGCTTATCAATTCTTTGTTTTCATAGTACGCCTCTTGAGATAAGTTTATTTTAGCCAGTTCAAATTCATCGCTATCGTTCAGCTCCTTGGCCAAATTTAAACTCTTCTTCAATTGTTTTATTTCGCTTTGTATTCGCTCCTGTTCCTTTTTATTTTTCTCGACACTTAATTTCTGCTCATTCAACAAAATTTGATTATTGAAGTCAACAATTTGATTTTTCTGTTGATCAATTTTAGTTTCCAATTCCCGTTTCTGTTCTGATATTTGCAATTGCTTTTTCAGCTCTGATTTTTCTTTATCTTGAATACGATTGTCTAGTAGTTTTTTTATTTCATTCTTCCTTTCCGAAACGAGTGATTTAGCCTCATCATATTTGGAATTGAGAAACAGTTTATTCAAACTATCACTCAGTGACCTAAGTTCTTTATGAGTTTCTCTCGAAATGATTTTATTATTGTTAATTGCCGAAATTTCATTGGTAAGAACATAATTTTGCTTGGTGATTTTTTGGATTTCTCTTTCAAGATTCCTTTTTTCAGTCTCTAATTTATTCCTATCCCTGACATCATTTGCATTAATCAATTTGGCATCAATATCAACTAACTCATTCTTTAATTTATCCAAAACAACCTGGTTACTATCCAACTTACTAATTAATTCTTCCTCAAATTTTAAGTTCTTCTCAATATCTAGTTGGATATCGAGTAAATCATCGGTTAATTGCTCAAATGCTTTAACACTATCTAAATCCGAATAACCCAATACACCTAACTCAGTTTCGGCGTTGTTTTTAATTTCAGTAACTAAAGTTGCAGCATTGACTTCGAGTTTGGCCATTTCTTTATATTTTTTCGGCTCCAATTTTGCTAGCAAACTCTCTTGATCTAAGATTCGATTTATAATTTCCAATTTTTCTTGGGAGTCCATCATTTTATAGACAATTTCTTGTTCTAGTTTTTTGTTTTCTTTTAATCTTGGAATCTCAACAATCTCCGAAAATTCTTTAGTCGATCCATTAACTTTTACAAGAAAATTATAAACTCCGGGCTTTGGAACTGAAATCAAATAATTTCCCTCTTCATCCGAATAAAACGGTCCAAAACTTTCTTTGGATTGATCACTGAATATATTAATTTGAACGCTTTTATTTAGCGCATCGACTTGATCTGTTAATTTACCTGATAAAAAGGTTAACTGAATTGGTTTATCTGAAAGCTCGATTAAAAAAACTTCAACCTTTGAAAGTTGTCCGTTTCGATTCGATGCAAAATAAGCATTCTGCGTATTTAAGTCTGGAACAAAAAACAAATCGTCATTGGGTGAAGAAAATGGGAAATTCAAATTTTCTCTATTCGACGCTAGATTTTGCGACAAATCGAATTTTACCTTAAAAATGTCATAACCACCTATTGAATTATGCCCTTTAGATGAAAAATACAACACACCATTTTCTTCATCAAAAAACGGGTACTCCTCATCCAATGCAGAATTTATTTCTGTACCCAATCGAATTGGATCTCCCCATTCATTTTCTGCATTTTTCTTTTGAATATAAATATCTTTTCCTGTTTCGGAATTTGCTCCGTAAGAAGCAAAAAAACGATACTTCATTCCTCGTATAAATGCATATGTAGGTTTGTAATTCTTTTTATTGTTCGCTTTCGTGAATACTTCATCTATCGAGTAGAAGTCATAAAAAAGATTTGTGAATTCATAATTCTTAAAAAAATCGCTTCTATTTGCCGAAAATCGCTTAATTGTTTTAATACTTCCTGGTGAATTGATAATTGCTAAGGCATTTTTACAATGTTGAATTTCAATTTGAGCGCCTAAATCGATCTCTTTTTTACTTTTAAGACTTATGTATTTTTCAAATGATTTTATGGCATTTTGAAAATCGTAATTGTTTTGATAAATTTTCCCACGATAAAAATAACTTTCGACCGGTGGCTCATACATATTCAAAATTAAATCGTAGTATTTTGCGGCTTTGTTGATATCATCTATATGGAAAAGACAGGTGGCATATTTAAAATTAAAATCGATACTCTTCGGTTCTTTTGCCAGCAATTGTCGGTAATCATTGACTGCTATACTGTAATTCCCTGATTGAAATTCGTTATTCGCTTTTTTAATCAAAGGAGCATCATTCTGTGCTTGCATGTTAAAATAGCAAAGCACAGCAAAAACAAGGAGTAAAAAAAATCCTTTTTTCGTTTTGACCAATTTTTGAGTTATTGAACTTTTATTAAGTACTACAAATATTACGCCTTCTTCCTCAAAAGGTTCATTTTACTCTCCTCACCTTTCAGAAGCCGAGAAATATTTTTACGGTGAGCAACGATAACTAAGGATGATAGAACAATAGTGAAAATGATCATAATTCGCGTATCATCTCCCACAACATAATAGCTAGAAATTGGGAACATTAAAGAAGCACAAATCGCTCCAAGCGAAACAAAACGAAATAAAATGAACACCATCAAAAAAATAAGTAAACATAATGCTGCTGCTGCTGGATTTATCCCAATCACAATTCCCAAGGAAGTCGCAACTCCTTTTCCTCCTCGAAAATCAGCGAAAACCGGAAATATATGACCAAACACTGCTGCAAAAGAAGTTATTAGTTGTAAAATAAGCTGTTCATCCTTATAACCAATAAAAAAATCCCTAAAAAACAAGGGAAGAGTGGCTGCTACAGTGCCTTTAAAAACGTCGATCAACAAAACAGTCCATCCTAATTTTTTACCAAGTATTCGAAATGTATTTGTCGCACCTGCATTTTTGCTGCCTTGCTCTCGAATATCGATACCATGAAACTTCTTCCCCAGCCATACCGAGGATGGAATAGACCCAATCAAATACCCTAAAATTGTTAATACTACGAGCAACATGTTTTATTTGTAAAGAAAAAATCCATTAAATTTTGACAATAAATTAAGTGCATCCCCATCAGGAATTAAATCAAATTTAAAATTTTTTGTCTTTCGTTTATCAGATTTTATTTCAGAAATTGTTTTTTTGAATGTTTCATCATTGGAATAGAAACCTAAATCTCCATCTTTCTTGTCCATATTATAATACATGAAATACTTTTTTTCTGTCGGAGTATTAATGCTCCAATAAAATGATTGCCCGGATTCCTCTGAATGTGTTTGATTAAAGAACATTTGCATATCCACCATTTTTAGAACCGGGGCCCCATTAACACTTACTAAACCAACTTGCTTTTGTCTTGAAATCAAGCCTTTATCTATTTTCTTCCCTCCACCTTTGGCGGTACCGAAAGACTCCAATTGTAGACCCGCAAGAACAAACGTTTGATCCAATCCATCAGGCATTTTCTTTAATTTATCTTCATCGTAATCCTTGAAAATATCTTCCGCTTTTTCTGAACCGACCCAATGATTAAAATTAAATCGAAGAGCATAATTAGGCTTTTTCAAGTCTAATTCAGGGAGCCCTTCTATTACTTTCAATTTGTTTCCGAGATTTTCTGTAACATCCTTGGAAACTGGAATTGATACTCGAGCATTCATTGATATGTTCGTTTTGAGTTCCTCCGTATTGTACTCAATTTTTCCATAACCATCAATTTTCACCTCTCCATAATTAACACCAAGATTTATATCTCCGATTCCAGTAAGGAAGCAGGTTCCCAAATGAAGAGTCAAAATATTCGAAAGTGAATCTTTTTTGTTTAATCTATCCTTTGTACCGATTTGAAATTCATTGGATTTATCGTTGAATTGGATATAACCCATTGTTGTATATAAAACCGGATCATTTTCCGCTTCTACTTTGGATAAAAAAGCTGGATAAATTCGTAGACTATCTATTTTTGGACTATCTCGCCATAAAAACCCAACAGCTAATCGTTCATTTTTGGCGTTGAAAACTTTCTCGGCTATCGGAATTTGGATATTTTTGGCATCTACCGTATCTAAAAATTTCATCCAAGAACGATCATATTTACATGGGTGATTTAAACGTGTTGATCCATCTAGTAAAAGACCTTTATTATTAGAATAGATGTTTATTTTTCCAAAATAATCGAATTGCTTGCTTAGTTTAAAATTATCTTTTTCAAGCACCTCTCCAGTCGCAATTGTAATAGTATACTTTTTATCAAACCCAATCGATTTCATAGGAACGATTGTAACGTTATTATCCTTGTCTTTGTATGGATATTTACAAACCCCTTCAAACCTATTTCTGCCAAAAATTTGAATATTCGCATCAATAAAACGATGGAAGGTATCGATATCGTTCGCAACAATTTGAGCGTTTTTTAAAGGATCGATAACAGCACTTTTGCGAACTACGAGAAATCCGCTATCCGGAAAGATTCGAGCATCACCCACTTCTACAAAATCAACTTTACTGCAAAAAATTGCTTGTTGCTTCAGATCATATTTGGCACTCAACGATTTAAACTGCAACGAATCCTGATCTTTATTTAACGAATAAAAATTGTTCTTCACGATTCCCGCGCTGCTCTCAAAGCTGGTTTCTCCTTTTTTATCTTTTTCAAAATCAATAGATTCTCCGTCCATTAACCAAGTAAAACGATCCATTTGGCAGTAAAATTCATTGGGAGGAAACTTAATTCGTTTCGTTCCACTCGAGGTAAAATCTCCCTTTCTTTCCTTAAATGAAACAAATGCCTTTAGGCTATCCGATTGAATTGACAATGGATTTTCACCCCTTTGACTAAACCGATTTCTAAGATAAAATGAACATAAATCGGAGCTAAACTCTAAGTCGGTAAAATCAAATTTTTCTGATCTCAATGTTGCGTCTCTCAAATCTAAACTTCCTCTACCACTTGCTCCATTTTTTTTCAAACGTATTTCACCCATCATTAAAGCCTCTTGTTCAAAAATCTCTAGAGGAGTCTCTCGATAAGATCTAACCTTGAGTAATTCATTGACCGGTTGATAACAAATGTATGCTTCGTCTGATTTAATATCTGGGAATTTTACACCATCCGAAATTTGTTTATTTGAGAACTTAGCAATCCCAATAGTTGAATCAGGTAAAAATGTTAATTTATTGGAAACCGAATTAGAGTGAATAAAATCAATGCTTCCAGAACCTTGAAGGCCATTACCTGACAAGAATATTTTATTTTTATACTTTGAAGAAGTACCATAAAAGGCATAACCTTCTTCAGGTGCTTTAGTAATAAAGCCAAATGAGTAATCATTCATGATTGTTAAATTCTCATCTAACTCCGGAAAAATTCCGCCAGACACCAGTCTTCCAGAAAGCTGAAAACTTTTTTCGTGAAAATTATCTAGACTGTCGATTTCGAAAGGTTTTAAAGCGTAATAAAACCTTAAACTATCATATGCCCCACTCACAATTTTTTTCGAATTATAATAAACGAACGCTTCCTCGATTGACTTCACGAGCGGAAATTGACCATTCTTCCCTTTTTTACCAGACCTATTGGAAGGATCATCAATTTGAAGTTCCCCTCTAAAATTACTGATTGAACTAATCATAGGAATTGTTTCACCCGCCGGTGCATCTTGAGGATTTAAAGGTTTAACTCGCAAAAAAGCATAATCGGATGATAAAATATTAACCTTGAAAGATTGATAGTCAAACTTTGACAAAGGGGTATGTATCTCAAATTTTCCCGATACTAACCAACCGCAAAAACGCAAGTCTCTGTTTTTTTCCATAATAATGTAGGCAGAGTCCAAAAAAACCTCAGTTTCTTGCGTTTGGGAAAGTAAAACTGATTCAACTTCATTAAACCGCATGTTAAGCTTGTTGATATCAATTACGGCATAAGCTATTTGCTTTTTTCTTCTCTGAGAAACTGCTTCGTAATAGGTCATTAATTCAGGGTCTTTATTTTCATTGGGTTTTTTTATTGGTCTGAAATCAGTTTCAATACGAATATTGTCGTAATCACTTTCTCCCGAACTAGCACCGACGAAATGCAAAAGTTTATCCTCAACTTTAATGGTTTTTGACAAGCTATTATATTGAGCAAATCCATCACCTACTAAATCAACAACAAGTATTTCTGCATTGGTGATTGACTGACCAAGCGCATTGGCGAAATCGGCCAATTTCAATTGCTTTTTCCCAGTATCATTGACTTTCTTGGCAATCAAATTGAATGGATGATTACTACCCATGCCTTTGTATTTTTGAAAAAGACTGCGATCAAAATAATCAATCGATTCGAAGTATGCATTTCGCTGTTCGTTGGCGGTTCCAACATCATAAGTAAAATAAGGTAATGGGGTATTTAACCTCCAATTTAGAAGTGGGGCATGTATATATATTTTAAAGTAAGAATCGAAATATGGTAGAAATTGATTTCCTTTCTGAACCGCAGATATGCTAAGTTCTTTCTTTTTAAAGTCTAAATTTATAAATGACTGCGTTTGAACTAGTGAATCACCCGAAGGATAAAACATTTTTGATTTTGCATCTCTGGCGATTACTTTTTGAGGATCCATTTCAAACTTTATGGCAGAAATTTCAAAAAGTACCTTGGAGTTATATTTCAATAATATTTTTGCCGGGTTTTCAATTGTTCCCTGCCCAATAAACTCATCTCCTTGTAAAGTGAAACCACCATCATAATCCATGTTCTCGTTTAGATCAGGAATTTTCAATCTTTTCTCAAATGAGTTGAACTGAGGTGAATTCTCTCCCTCGTTCAATTCGATGATTGTTTTATCGTAAAGCTTTCCTAAAATTGGCGTTGAAAAGTAGGGAGTAGTAAGCTCGACAGTATCCACTTTCAATTGAGCTATGTTCATCTCTAATTTATAGGACCTTAGTTTGGCGAATGTCTTTGTTTTATCAAACTTTACCTTTTCCCAAGTAATCATTCCCTGGGATCCTTCCCATTTATTTTTGAAGACGTCATACGTTCCAAAAGTGTTAAAAACAATTATGCTATCTACAACTTCCTTTTGTCGAACGACTCGACAGGTCAAATTTCCATTGCTACAAGTAATTGTCAACTTTTTGTCTGTATTCCATGTTAAATTTCCTTTCTCAAAAGCCCAAAAGAAATCACCTTGGTTACTGAATGCGCCATACTTGTATAAATTATTTGAAAATTCAATGAAATAATTTAATTGTTCTTCCTTATCTAAATAAGTCTTGGCAATGTTTTGCCATTCTGAATTGAAACTAGCGGAGAATTTACTTTCAGTTTGATAAACCCAGCACTGCATGTATTGAAACAATTGCGGATAAATCGGTATATTTTTCGATGCGAAAAAATTGCACGCATCAACCATCTTAGAAAAATGCCCATCCGAAAACTTAGTAGACTTTAGCATTTTTGGCAGTTCCTTTTTAGCGAATTCCTGAGCATCAGCATCCTCCAAAATTTTTTGCCATTCTTTTGCAAATTTTTCACGTTCATTCGGGAATTTTTGTGAATAAACGTTGAAACAAATGAATAGAAAAATGAAAAAAGAACAATTAAGTATTTTTTTTATCATCGATTTAGATTTTAATAAATTGAAGCATGTTCCAACCCTCTTGATTTTCAGCAACTAACAATTCAAAACTACTTTCTTTTGCGAACTTGATGATTTCTTTTTCATCACTCACAAAAAAACCACTTAAAAGTAGTAACCCATTACAATTCAGTAATTTGGCGTAGAATGGAATTTGATTCTTTAAAACATTTTTATTAATATTCGCTAAAATGACATCAAATTTTCCGTTGACCTGATCAATATCACCTAACAAACTCGTAATTTTGGTACAATTGTTTTTTAATGCATTTTCCTCACAATTTTCAACCGACCAAGGTTCTATATCGAAAGCAATAACGTTTTTTGCTCCCAATTTTTCTGCCAAAATAGCCAATACGCCGGTTCCAGAACCCATGTCTAAAACAACTTTATCTTTTAAATTCAAGTCAAACATTGACTTGCACATAAGAAAAGTTGTTTGATGATGCCCTGTTCCAAAAGACATTTTAGGCTCAATAATTATGGTTTGACCTTGAAAATATTTACGTTCATGAAAAGGAGCTATAATTTGTAGTTTATTTTCAATTTCAACAGGCTCGAATTGTGATTCCCATACAGCATTCCAATTTTGTTGTGGGATTCTCTTTATTTGATATGAAAAAACAATTTCTTTACGTGAGTGTAGTTCTTGGATCAATTTATCACATGCTTCACTATCAAAATTCACTTCAGAAATATAGGCTCTTAGAACAGGCTTTTCATCCTGAAAACTCTCAAATTCTAATTCGGATAAATAAGCCACAAGAACTTCATTCCAAGGAGTAAAAGGAGTTAACTTAAATTCAATTTCAATGTAATTCATACAATGCATTAAAAATTTCCTTAAACGAATGACTTTTTAGTGAAGCACCGCCAATCAATCCTCCATCAACATTTTCACACGCAAATAATTCATTTGCATTCTTTTCGTTACAACTGCCTCCATATAAAATCGGGATCGATTTGGATACTTGCTCACCAATTTCTTCTTTTACGCTTTGCCTAATGCTGGCATGCATTTCCTCTGCTTGTTCTGAGGAAGCAGTCAAACCAGTTCCAATTGCCCAAATCGGCTCGTAAGCAATAGCAATTTGTTTCCAATAGGACAATGGAACATGAAATAAAGAGGCTCTAAGTTGATTTACGACAAATTCCACATGCGTGTCATTTTCACGAACATTCAATGGCTCGCCACAACAAAAAATGATATTAAATCCACTAGAAATTGCCGCATCTACTTTCTTCCGAATTATTTCATCGGATTCATTGAATATCATGCGTCGCTCTGAATGCCCTATCAATGCGTTTTTCACTCCACAACTTTCCAATTGAGCTAATGAAATTTCTCCAGTAAAAGCCCCAGACTTTTCAAAGTGAAAGTTCTGCGCTCCAACGGTAACACCTTTCAATGCGGATAGTTCATTCAAATATATTGAAGGAGCGTATACATGAACATTTTGATTTTGTGAAAATTTAGAAATTTGTTGATACAGATCAATTGCTTCTATCCGAAGCAAATTCATTTTCCAATTGGCAGCAAGTATTTTTTTTCGCATTCACTAATGTAATGCTTTTTTAGTTTCTGAAAAAT
>JBIIVA010000201.1:0-4227 GCA_044339705.1 Crocinitomicaceae bacterium | reverse complement strand
ATAGGCACGATTTCCGTATCCTGAGCCAATTTAGCCGTAAACCAAATCACAGATATAAATATGATCATCGAGGAAAACATGTTTCCATAGAAGAGCAGAAAATTTAAATAGTAGTCGATTAAAATTGCTGAAAGTGGTGCTTTATTTGAAATGAATTCACTTAGTTTTTCTGAAATATCGAAAACCATAGCAAATAGCATGATGATTCCTAACATGAAAAAAAAGGTGGATAAAAATTTCCGGATAATATAGCGATCTAAAATCGAAAGCATCTACAAGCGTTGTTTCATTTGTTTCACCATGATATTTTTCCAAGCATTGAACTCACCTGATATGATTTTTTCTCTTGCCTCTTTCACTAAGGAAAGATAAAATGCCAAATTATGAATTGTAGCGATTTGAACTCCAAGATATTCTCCAACTTTGATGAGATGTCGCAAGTATGCTTTTGTATATACTCGATCAACCCATACATTACTCGTTTCATCGATTGGACTAAAATCTGTTGCCCATTTTTCATTTTTAATGTTGATGGTTCCGTTTCTGGTAAAAAGCAGTCCATGTCGGGCATTTCTACTTGGCATAACGCAATCCATCATGTCAATACCCAATGCGATAGATTCCAAAATGTTCCAAGGTGTTCCAACTCCCATTAAATAGCGAGGTTTGTCTTTGGGAAGAATATTACAAACGTGACCCGTCATTTCGTAAAGTTCTTCCTCCGGTTCGCCTACAGAAAGCCCACCAATGGCATTTCCAACAGCGTCATAGGATGCGATTGTCTCAGCTGATTCAGTTCTCAAGTCTTTATAAACACTTCCTTGTACAATTGGAAACAATGCTTGCTCATAACCATATTTCGGCTCTGTTCGCTCCATTTGTTCGAAACAACGTTTCAACCAACGGTGCGTCATGTGCATGGAACGTTTGGCATAATCATATTCGCATGGATACGGTGTGCATTCATCAAAAGCCATAATGATATCTGCTCCAATCGAACGTTGAATGTCAATCGCTCTTTCCGGAGTAAAAACGTGGTAACTTCCATCCAGATGCGATTGAAATTTTACGCCTTCTTCTTTTATTTTTCTTGTACCGGATAACGAATAAACTTGATAGCCACCGCTATCCGTCAAAATTGGTCTTTCCCAACCGATAAATTGGTGTAAACCTCCTGCTTTTTCAATTACCTCTGTTCCCGGACGTAGAAAAAGATGGTACGTATTTCCCAAAATTATTTGCGCTTGAACGTCATCGCGTAATTCTTGCTGATGAACTCCTTTTACGGTTCCTGCAGTTCCAACTGGCATAAAAATCGGTGTTTCAATCGTTCCGTGTTCCGTATGAAGCAATCCGGTTCTTGCTTTTGTAGTTGAATCTTGATGAATCAGGTCAAAGTGCATAAAAATGTTGAAAAATACCTTTGGCAAAGATACGGCTATTTAATTTGTCAAGTCATCTTTGTAGTCAATTAGTAAGATGAACATTATCCCAGAACCTGAGTTAAGTCTTTTTACCATCATTTTTGGTGTGTTCATTCTATTTCTAGTCGTTCAGTTTATTTATGTAACCTTTATACACGCAAAATTCGCATTTTATAAAGAAGACCAATCGATTTCAAATCAACCACTGGTGCCTATTAGTATCATCATCGCAGCTAGAAATGAATCGGATAATTTGTATGAAAATTTACCTGTTATTTTAAGTCAGGATTACCCTGAATATGAAGTTATTGTGGTCAATAATCAGTCGATTGATGATAGTGGTTGGTTGTTGACGGCTTTCAGTAGACAATACGCCAATTTACGCGTGGTTGAATTAGGTCGGAATCGACATTTGCGTCCAGGAAAGAAATTACCAATAACCTTGGCAATCAAAGCGGCAAAATATGATCATTTTTTGTTGACGGATGCAGACTGCAAGCCTTCCAGTAACCAATGGATTCGCCAAATGGCATCGCGTTTTTCTTCCTCGAAACAAATCGTAATTGGATATGGGCCATACTTAAAAAGCAAAGGATTTTTGAATCGTTTGATTCGTTTTGATACGGCCTGGATTGGCGTAAGTTATTTTTCCATGGCTCTTGCTAAATTGCCATATATGGGCGTTGGACGAAATTTGGCATATACCAAGACCGTTTTTGATTCTGTAAATGGATTTAAATCGCATTATGCATTACCATCTGGTGATGATGATTTATTTATCCAAGAAGCGGCTAAAAAGTCGAATTACACAATCAATATCAATCCTAATTCGTTTTGTTATTCTGCAGCAGCGCCGAGTTGGTCGCGATGGATACGACAAAAGACAAGACATTATTCCACTTCCAGTCGTTACAAGGTTATTAAAAAGTGGTTGTTAGGAATATATCCATTCTCGCTATTAATGATGTGGTTTTCATTTGTTCCTTTGCTTTTTAGTGAGAACTTTCGCATCTTCAGTGCCATCTTATTTGTAGTCGTTATTCTCTATAAATGGTGGATACAAGGTCGTTGTTTGGGTCAGTTGAAAGAAAAGGGATTTGTTCGCTATTTTCTTTTTTGGGATTTATTGTACGCCTCATTGATGCCAGTTCTTTACTACATTTCGGAACGACAAAAGTATTATAGATGGTAGAGAACGAACATTTATCGGATAAAGCGAAACTTGATTTACAATTGGTTGAATCTGCTCGGTCCGGTAATCAGGCGGCCTATGCTGAACTTATGGATCGTTATCGAGATTCCATTTATTTCATGATGCTGAAGATGGTCAAGAATAATGACGATGCCGATGATTTAACGATTGAAGCATTCGGAAAGGCGTTTAGTCGATTGGATCAATATTCTCCAAGTTTTGCGTTTAGTACATGGTTGTTCAAAATCGCTTCCAATAATTGCATCGATTTTATTCGAAAAAAACGTGTACAATTAACTTCCATGGATTCTGGTTTTGTAATGGATGACGGTGAGAAAATGCAAATAGATGCAAAATCTACTAACTTGAATCCGGAAGAAACCATCATGCAAGGACAACGTGTGGATCACATGCGTTTGCTGGTTAGTAAACTAAAACCTAAATATCGTGATTTAGTGGAAAAAAGGTATTTTGAGGAATTGAGTTACGAAGAAATTGCCGGGCAACTGAATTTACCACTTGGAACTGTAAAAGCTCAACTATTTCGTGCACGCGACTTTCTGGCGGCGATGATGGATAAGACCAAAGATGCCATCTGATTTAATTCTAATTTATTTCCCGGAGTTAACCTCCATTCAAATCGAGCAATTTTCGAAATTACAGGAGCTGTATTTTCATTGGAACGAGCAAATCAATGTGATATCCCGAAAAGATACAGATAATTTTTACGAACGACACGTTCTACATTCTTTGGGAATTGCCAAAGTGATTCAGTTTAAAAAGTGCACAAAAATCATGGACGTTGGAACAGGTGGAGGTTTTCCCGGAATTCCTTTGGCCATTCTATTTCCAGAATGCGATTTTTTATTGGTGGATTCAATTGGCAAAAAAATTAAAGTTGTGAATGAAGTTGCCAATTCACTTGGACTAAAAAATGTGAAGGGAATTCACGAGCGGGCAGAAAAAGTTCAAGGAACCTTCGATTTTATTATTAGTCGAGCTGTTACTCAAATGCCCGAATTCATTACTTGGGTAAAAAGTAAAATTTCAAAAACATCTAAAAATTCTCTTCCGAATGGTATTCTCTACCTCAAAGGAGGGGATTTAACCGAGGAAATGAAACCAGTAAAACAATGGAGTAAAGAATACGATTTGAAAGATTTTTTCGAGGGTGAATTCTTTGAAACGAAGAAAGTGGTGTACGTGAAATTTTAATTAATGAACACCTGCTCTTTATTTAAGGTAAAGAAAACCAGCTAATTACATTTTATTGAAGTAACGAATAGATAAATTTGAATTTACAAATAATCCTTAACTTCGTTGTATGAATCTTGATGAATCAAAATTAGAGGCGATTAGGCAGTATCTATCCACACGACCCGTGTTAAGAGCTTATTTGTTTGGTTCTTATGCACGAGAATCAGCTGATAATGACAGTGATATAGATATACTTGTTGATCTTGATTACTCACAAAAAATTGGTCTCGGTTTTATTCAGATGCAATTAGATCTTCAGAAAATTCTTAATATAAAGGTTGATTTAGTTTCTTCAAATGGTCTTTCGAAGTATTTAAAACCTATAATTGACAATGAAAAAATATTAATTTATGC
>JBIIVA010000044.1:0-15498 GCA_044339705.1 Crocinitomicaceae bacterium | reverse complement strand
TGAAGAGGCTGCTGCTGAGAAAACAGAATTCGATGTGATTCTCAAGGCTGGTGGTCCGAACAAGTTAGCAGTTGTTAAACTTGTAAAAGAGTTAACTGGTAACGGTTTAAAAGAGTCTAAAGATTTAGTTGACGCAGCTCCTTCTACATTGAAGGAAGGTGTTTCGAAAGACGAAGCAGAAGGACTTAAAAAGTCTCTTGAAGAGGCTGGAGCTGAAGTTGAGATTAAGTAATTATCTTCTTCATACACAGGATAGGCATCGCATTTTTGCGTATGCCTAATCCTGTTTTTTGGCATACATTAAGAAAATTTAATCTTTAAACCTAAAAATAAAAGCCTTGGCAACATCAACTAATTCAACCAGAATTAATTTTGCTTCAAGCAAAAATCAGTTTGAATATCCGGATTTTTTGGAAATTCAGCTAAAATCGTTCAAAGAGTTTTTTCAATTAGAAACAACTCCAGAAAACAGGGAAAGTGAGGGACTTTTTAAAGTGTTCGCGGAGAACTTCCCAATTACAGATACTAGAAATCAATTTGTATTGGAATTTTTGGATTATTTCATTGATCCACCGAGATATACGATTGAAGAATGTATCGAAAGAGGTCTAACTTACAGTGTGCCTCTAAAAGCCAAATTGAAATTATATTGTACCGATCCAGAGCACGAGGATTTCGAAACAATCGTTCAGGACGTTTACTTAGGTACAATTCCTTATATGACACCCAAAGGATCTTTTGTGGTTAATGGTGCGGAACGTGTAATCGTTTCGCAATTACACCGTTCTCCTGGAGTTTTCTTCGGGCAAAGTCGCCACGCAAATGGAACAAAATTATATTCGGCGAGAATTATTCCTTTCAAGGGTTCTTGGATTGAATTTGCAACTGATATCAATAATATCATGTATGCGTACATCGATCGAAAGAAAAAACTTCCTGTAACGACTTTGTTCAGAGCAATTGGTTATGAAACTGACCGTGATATTCTAGAAATATTTGGACTTGCAGATGAGGTTAAAGTTACAAAAGCCAACATTAAAAAATTAGTCGGAAGACGTCTTGCTGCAAGGGTGCTCAAAACATGGATTGAAGATTTCGTGGATGAAGATACGGGAGAAGTTGTTTCCATTGAGCGTAACGATGTGATTTTAGATCGTGAGTTAGTAATTACTGAGGATCATCTCGATGCAATTTTAGATTCAGGAGTTAAATCGTTGATTCTTCATAAAGAGGATGCTAACTCTACTGACTATACAATTATCTATAATACACTTCAAAAGGATATTTCGAACTCTGAAAAAGAAGCGGTTGAGCATATTTATCGTCAGTTAAGAAACGCAGATCCACCAGATTATGAAACAGCAAAAGGTGTATTTGAAAAGTTATTCTTTTCAGATGCACGTTACGACTTAGGTGAAGTTGGTCGTTTCCGATTGAATAAAAAATTAGGTCTTGACAATTCTGAAGAATCAAGAGTTCTTACTAAAGATGATATTATTAACATAATAAAATATTTGATCGAACTTATTAATTCGAAAGCGGATATTGATGATATCGATCACTTATCAAATCGTCGTGTAAGAACGGTTGGAGAGCAACTTTATGCTCAGTTTGGTGTTGGACTCGCAAGAATGGCACGTACCATTCGCGAGAGAATGAATGTTCGTGATAATGAGGTATTTACTCCGATCGATTTGATTAATGCAAAGACCTTATCTTCTGTAATTAACTCTTTCTTTGGAACAAACCAATTGTCTCAGTTCATGGATCAAACAAATCCACTTTCTGAGGTTACACACAAGAGACGTTTATCAGCTCTCGGACCAGGTGGGCTTTCTCGTGAAAGAGCTGGTTTTGAGGTACGTGACGTTCACTACACTCATTATGGACGTTTGTGTACCATTGAAACGCCAGAAGGTCCTAACATTGGTTTGATTTCTTCACTTTGTGTTTTTGCGAAAGTTAATAAACTTGGATTCATTGAAACGCCTTATCGTAAAGTTGAAAATGGTAAGGTTCTATTGAGTGAATCTCCATTGTATTTGGCTGCGGAGGAAGAAGATTCAAAAATGATTGCTCAGGCAAATGCGAAAGTTGATGAAAAAGGTAATTTCTTGTCAGATGTTGTTAAGGCAAGATATGAAGGGGATTTCCCAGTTGTTTCGCCGAAAGCATTGAATTTGATGGATGTAGGTACTAACCAAATTGCATCAATCGCTGCATCATCAATTCCTTTCTTGGAGCATGATGATGCGAACCGTGCTTTGATGGGATCTAACATGCAACGCCAGGCTGTTCCATTATTAAAGCCAAATTCTCCAATTGTTGGAACAGGGATCGAGCGATTAGTCGCAAGAGATTCACGTGTACTAATCAATGCAGAAGGTACTGGTGTTGTGGAATATGTTGATTCAAACGAAATTGTAATTCGTTACGATTGGACTTCAGAGGATAAATTAGTTAGTTTCGATAATGAGGTTAAACATTATTCTTTGACTAAGTTTATGAAGACAAATCAAAGTACTTGTATCAATTTGAAGCCTATTGTTAAGAAAGGCGATCGCGTTGAGCAAGGTCAAGTACTCTGTGAAGGTTATGCCACACAAAGTGGAGAATTAGCGCTCGGTCAAAACCTGAAAGTAGCATTTATGCCTTGGAAAGGTTATAACTTCGAGGATGCAATTGTGATCTCTGAGAAAGTTGTTCGTGATGATATATTTACTTCGATTCATATTGACGAATATTCGTTGGAGGTTCGCGACACAAAACGTGGTATGGAAGAATTAACTTCTGATATTCCAAATGTAAGCGAAGAAGCTACTAAAGACTTAGATGAAAATGGATTAATCCGAATTGGTGCAGAAATCAAAGAAGGTGACATCTTAATTGGAAAAATTACTCCGAAAGGTGAAACAGATCCTTCTCCGGAGGAAAAACTACTTCGTGCAATCTTTGGTGACAAGGCTGGAGATGTTAAAGATGCTTCTTTGAAAGCGGGTCCTTCGCTAAGAGGCGTCGTTATTGACAAGAAGCTATTCTCAAGAGCGATAAAAGATCGTAAGTCGAAAACACAAGACAAGCCAATTTTGGAAACAATTGACGCTGAATATAACAAGGATTTTATTGATTTAAAAGAAAAATTGGTTGACAAGTTGATGGTAATTCTTGGAGAGCATAAGTCTTCAGGAGTTTTCAATAACTTTAAGGAAGAGTTAATTAAAAAGGGAACAAAGTTTGCAAACAAATCTCTTTTGGCTCTTGACTATTCAATTGTAAATCCTTTAAATTGGACATCTGATGCGAATGTTAACCAATTGGTTAGCCGTGTAATCCATAACTTTAACATTAAAGCAAACGATTTACTTGGTAATTACAAACGTCGTAAGTTCCATATTTCAGTAGGTGATGAACTTCCAGCCGGGATCGTGAAGTTGGCTAAAGTTTATGTAGCGAAAAAGCGTAAATTAAAAGTCGGAGATAAAATGGCAGGACGTCACGGAAACAAAGGTATTGTTGCCAACATCGTTCGTGCTGAAGATATGCCATTCTTGGAAGATGGAACACCGGTAGATATTGTATTGAATCCACTTGGAGTTCCTTCTCGTATGAACTTAGGACAGATTTATGAGACGGTATTAGGTTGGGCCGGAGAGAAACTGGGAGTAAAATTCGCTACACCAATTTTTGACGGAGCAACGCCAGAAGAAATTGATTCTTGGACTGCTAAAGCGGGAGTTCCGAAATCAGGTAAAACATACTTGTATGACGGCGGTACTGGAGAGCGATTCCATCAACCGGCAACTGTTGGGGTAATTTACATGTTGAAACTATCTCACATGGTTGATGATAAAATGCATGCTCGTTCAATCGGACCTTACTCATTGATTACGCAACAACCACTTGGAGGTAAAGCTCAATTTGGAGGACAGCGTTTTGGAGAAATGGAAGTTTGGGCGCTCGAAGCATTTGGAGCATCGAATATTCTTCAGGAAATTCTAACTGTTAAGTCCGATGACGTAATGGGTAGAGCAAAAGCTTATGAAGCAATCGTTAAAGGTGACAATATTCCTGAACCTGGAATTCCAGAATCGTTCAATGTATTGTTACATGAGCTAAGAGGATTATGTCTTAACGTATCCATGGATTAATTGATTTTTTAAACGAAAACGTTATATAAAATGGCTTTCAAAAAAGAAACACCTAAAAAACAAAGTAGCTTTAATAAAATAACTATCTCGCTTGCTTCTCCAGAAGTTATTCTTGGACATTCAAGTGGTGAAGTTTTGAAACCTGAAACGATTAATTACCGAACTTATAAACCGGAAAGAGATGGTTTATTTTGTGAGCGTATTTTTGGACCGGTAAAGGATTACGAATGTCACTGTGGTAAATACAAAAGAATTCGATATAAAGGAATTGTTTGTGACCGTTGTGGAGTAGAAGTAACTGAAAAGAAAGTACGAAGAGAACGAATGGGACACATTTCATTAGTTGTTCCTGTTGCTCATATTTGGTATTTCCGTTCACTTCCGAATAAGATTGGTTATTTGTTAGGTTTACCGACCAAGAAATTAGATCAAATTATCTATTATGAGCGTTACGTTGTAATCAATGCAGGTGCTGCTCTTACGATTGATGGTGTAAATTTGAAGAAAATGGATTTCTTGACTGAAGAGGAATACCTTGACATCATTGATAATCCAATTTTGAAGGATAATCATTATTTGGATGATAGTGATCCGAACAAATTTGTTGCGAAAATGGGAGCAGAGGCTCTACATGATTTGCTTAAAGATTTGAAATTGGATGAATTATCAGATGGTTTAAGAGATCAAGCAGAAAATGAAACTTCTGTTCAACGAAAAAATGAAGCTTTGAAAAGACTTCAAGTGGTTGAATCAATGAAGGATTCTCAAACGCGTATTGAAAACCGACCAGAATGGATGATTGTGAAAGTAGTTCCTGTTATTCCACCTGAATTGCGTCCATTAGTTCCACTAGATGGTGGTCGTTTTGCTACTTCTGATTTAAATGATTTATACCGAAGAGTAATTATTCGTAACAATCGTTTGAAAAGATTGATTGAGATCAAAGCTCCTGAGGTAATCCTTCGAAATGAGAAAAGGATGCTACAAGAATCTGTTGATTCATTATTTGACAATTCAAGAAAGTCAAGTGCTGTAAAAACAGAATCCAATAGAGCGTTAAAATCACTTTCTGACTCTTTAAAAGGTAAGCAAGGTCGTTTCCGTCAAAACTTACTTGGAAAGCGTGTTGATTATTCAGCTCGTTCAGTTATTGTCGTTGGTCCAGACTTAAAATTACATGAGTGTGGTCTTCCGAAAGACATGGCTGCAGAGCTTTACAAACCGTTTATCATTCGTAAAATGATTGAGCGTGGTATCGTGAAAACGGTAAAATCAGCTAAGAAAATTGTCGATAGAAAAGAACCTGTGGTTTGGGATATTCTTGAAAATGTATTGAAAGGTCACCCGGTTCTTTTGAACAGAGCACCAACACTTCACCGTTTGGGTATTCAGGCATTCCAACCAAAATTAATTGAAGGAAAAGCGATTCGATTACATCCACTGGTAACAACGGCTTTCAACGCTGACTTCGATGGTGACCAAATGGCGGTTCACTTACCTCTTGGTAACGCTGCAATTTTGGAAGCACAAATGTTGATGCTTGCCTCTCACAACGTTTTGAATCCAGCGAATGGTGCACCTATTGCAGTTCCTTCTCAGGACATGGTTCTCGGTCTTTACTATATTACAAAAGGTAAAAAGTCAACTGAAACCGAAAAAGTTAAAGGAGAAGGAAGCATTTATTATTCTCCAGAGGAAGTTATCATTGCATACAATGAGAAAAAGCTTGATTTACACGCACACATTAAAGTTAAATCTTATGATTTAAACGGTCAAGGTGAGCCGGAATTGAAGATAATTGAGACTACTTGTGGGCGCGTTTTATTCAATGAAAAAGTTCCTAGAGAAGTTGGTTACTTGAATGATGTCTTAACGAAGAAAGCATTGCGTGATATTATTGGTGAAGTTCTTAAAGTTTGTGGAACTTCGCGTACTGCTCAATTCTTGGATGATATTAAAGGTTTGGGTTATGAAATGGCTTTCAGAGGAGGACTTTCGTTCAATTTAGATGATATTATCATTCCGAAGGAAAAAGAAATTTTAGTTGGAAAAGCAGAAACTGAAGTGAAAGACGTAATGAATAATTACAATATGGGTCTTATCACGAATAATGAGCGCTACAATCAAATCATCGATATTTGGACGCATACGAATTCTCGTTTAACGGCTACGTTGATGGATCAATTGAAAAACGATCGACAAGGATTCAATTCTATTTACATGATGTTTGACTCCGGTGCTCGTGGATCGAAAGAACAGATTCGTCAGCTTTCAGGTATGCGAGGATTGATGGCAAAACCACAAAAATCTGGTGCTACGGTTCAAGAAATTATTGAAAACCCAATTCTGTCTAACTTTAAGGAAGGTCTTTCAATTCTTGAGTACTTTATTTCAACCCACGGTGCTCGTAAAGGTCTTGCTGATACAGCACTAAAAACGGCAGATGCGGGTTATTTGACTCGTCGTTTGGTTGATGTTGCACAGGATGTGGTAATTAATTCAAATGATTGTGGTACGCTTCGTGGAATTGTTGCTACTGCCCTTAAAAAGAATGACGAAGTAGTTGAACCTCTTTATGATCGAATTCTAGGAAGAACGTCCGTTCATGATGTATATTACCCAGAGTCTGATAATTTGATTATTGAAGCCGGTGAATTAATTTCTGAAGAGGTAGCAAAGGAAATTGAAAAAGCGGGAATAGAGGAAGTTGAGATTCGCTCAGTTCTTACATGTGAAATGAGAAGAGGTGTTTGTGCAAAATGTTATGGAAGAAACCTAGCTAATCATCGCCTTGCTCAAATGGGTGACTCGGTTGGTGTTATTGCAGCACAATCAATTGGTGAACCAGGTACTCAGTTGACATTGAGAACATTCCACGTGGGAGGTACGGCATCAAATATTGCTGATATTTCTGACTTAAAAGCAAAGGCTAATGGTAGATTGGAAATCGATGAATTAAGAACGATAGAAAAGAAAAACACTGATGGAGCTGCGCAAGTAATTGTAGTTGGACGTTCGGCTGAATTAAAAATTACGGATGAGAAAACGGGGATAGTTGTCATGACGGCTAACGTTCCTTATGGTTCCGAATTGTTGGTTGAAAATAACATCAAAATTAAAAAAGGTGATGTGATCTGTAAATGGGATCCATACAATGCATTGATAGTTTCTGAAGTGAAAGGAAAAGTGAAATTCGATAATATTATTTCAAATGTTACTTACCGCGAGGAAATAGATGAGCAAACTGGTAAAACGGAGATTGTAATTATTGAATCACGTGACAAAAAGAAAAGTCCATCAATTCATATTATTGACACGAAAACCAAAGAAACAATTCGAGAGTATTCGATCCCTGTAAATGCACACGTTGATGTTAACGATGGTGATTTGATTGATGCTGGAACTATTTTGGTTAAAATCCCAAGAATGGCTGGTAAGACAGGAGATATCACGGGAGGTTTACCTCGTGTAACCGAATTGTTTGAAGCAAGAAATCCTTCTAATCCAGCTGTCGTTTCTGAAATCGATGGTACAGCAACATTTGGTAACATAAAACGAGGAAATAGAGAGGTTATAATTACTCCAAAATTTGGAGAAGTAAGAAAATATCTAGTTCCTCTTTCCAAACATATCTTGGTTCAGCAAAATGACTTCGTAAGAGCGGGTCAACCACTTTCAGATGGGGCGATTACACCAAATGATATTCTGAACATCGAAGGACCAACTAAAGTCCAAGAGTATATTGTTAATGAAATTCAAGAGGTTTATCGTTTGCAAGGGGTGAAAATAAATGATAAGCATTTCGAAGTAATTGTTCGTCAAATGATGCTGAAAGCTGAAATTATTGATTCAGGTGATACACGATTCCTTGAAGGTCAATCAGTTCATAAAGCAGACATCATGGAGGCAAATGATGAATTGTTTGGAATGATGTTCGTAAAGGATGCCGGTGACTCTACCGAAGTTCGAAAAGGATCACTGATTTCGGTTCGAAGATTACGTGATGAGAACTCTAAATTGAAGCGTGAGGATAAGAAGTTGATTGAGGCCAGAGAGGCGCGTCCAGCGACTTCGACTCCATTACTTCAGGGTATTACCAGAGCTTCACTTCAAACGCAATCATTCATTTCTGCGGCTTCCTTCCAAGAAACGACCAAAGTTTTGAACGAGGCAGCGATTTCAGGAAAAGAGGACCATTTGTTAGGATTAAAGGAAAACGTTATCGTTGGTCATTTAATTCCGGCTGGTACAGGGGTCAGAGAGTTCCAAAAAATGATCGTAGGTTCAACTGAAGCGTTCGAAGAATTAACTGAACAAGTTTAATTCAATAATTATAGTGATATAAGGGTAATCCTAAGGTTACCCTTTTTTTTATGCGATTCTGCCCCAGTTTGGTTTCGATCGAAGTATTTTCTGAATTTGACTTTTTAAAATTTTATTTTTTGGCATTTCGAATTTTTGGTCTTCGGATAATAGCTTTTTTGCCATTTCCCTTGCGAGCGTAACAATTTGACCATCTTTGGATAAATTAGAAATCTTCAAATCTAAAACTCCACTTTGTTGAGTCCCCATTAAATCACCAGGGCCTCTCAATTGTAGGTCAACTTCTGAGATTTCAAAACCATCATTCGTTTGTACCATCGTCTCCATTCGTTTTTGAGCTTCTTTAGATATCTTATCTCCTGTCATCAAAATACAATAAGATTTTTCTGCCCCCCTCCCAACTCGTCCGCGTAATTGGTGCAATTGAGAAAGACCAAAGCGTTCTGCACTTTCAATAACCATAACAGACGCATTCGGAACATTAACTCCAACTTCAATAACCGTGGTAGCAACCATGATTTGTGTTTCTCCTTTCACAAATCGTTGCATCTCATAATCTTTGTCTTCTGGTCTCATTTTGCCATGAACAATACTTACTTGGTAGTTTGGCATCGGGAAAGCTCTGGAGATAGCTTCGAATCCATCCATTAAATTATTGAAATCAAGTGTTTCAGATTCTTTGATAAGAGGATAAACAATATATACCTGTCGACCTAAAGCTATTTGTTCACGAAGAAATCCAAATAGTCTCAGTCGGTGACTTTCGTAGCGATGTATTGTAGAAATTGGTTTTCTTCCCGGTGGCAATTCGTCTATAACTGAAACATCTAAATCTCCATAAAATGTCATTGCTAAAGTTCTCGGAATTGGAGTAGCTGTCATGATTAAAACATGGGGTGGTGAGGTGTTTTTCTTCCACATTTTTGCGCGTTGAGCCACGCCGAAGCGATGTTGCTCATCGATGATCACAAGTCCTAGGTTTTTGAATTGAACAACATCTTCCAAGAGAGCATGAGTACCGATCAATAAGTTTAATTCACCATTCAATAGTTTTTCATGGATTTCAGTTCGAGATGCTTTTTTCGTAGAACCAATCAACAAGTCGATTTTGACATCCATGTTTTTTAATAAACTAGAAATCGATTCGTAATGTTGACTTGCTAGAATTTCTGTCGGAGCCATCAATGCTGCTTGAAAACTATTTCCTATTGCTATCAAAACAGTCAATAAAGCAACAAGAGTTTTTCCACTCCCCACATCTCCTTGAAGCAAGCGATTCATATGTTTTCCAGAAAGAAAATCTTTTCGAATTTCCTTGATTACTTTTTTTTGGGCATTCGTCAGTTCAAACGGTAAATGGTTCGAATAGAATGTATTGAATTGGTTTCCGACTTCCTCAAAAACAAAGCCTTTCATTTTTTTTGCCGTGACTTGTTTTCTAAGAAGCATCTCCAATTGAAGAAAAAATAGTTCTTCAAACTTTAATCTAAATCTAGCCTGTTGGATTTCTTGATCAGAAGAAGGTTGATGTATTGTAATCAAAGCTTTTTCTCTCGAAATCAAATGATTTTCTTGAATTAACCAATGGGGTAATGTCTCAGGAATTTTTTGATTTATCTGAGGTAGGAGAGTCGCAATCAACTTTTCAATTCCTTTTGAATGAAGACCCTTTGCAGTAAGTTTCTCTGTACTCGGATAAAAAGCTTGAAGTCCTGTTTTATTTTGAACTTCAGAGAAAACAGCCATTTCAGGGTGAGGGATATTCCACTGACTAACAAATAATTTTGGTTTGCCGAATATTTGGTATTCAACATCGGGTCGTAAATTTGGTTTTATCCATTGAATTCCTTGAAACCAAACTAAGTTAATTGAGCCACTTTCATCTGAAAATCGAGCAAATAATTTTTTATGTCTTCCTGAACCAATTTCCCTTAGGCCAGTAATTTTCCCTCTCAGTTGAACGTAATTATCGACGTATGGTGCATCAGCAACTGAATGGTAAGTGGAACGATCCAAATATCGAAAGGGGTAATGCTCGAGTAAATCGCGAAACGTAAAAATCCCTAATTCCGTTTGAAGTAATTGTGCTCGTTGAGGACCGACACCTTTTAAAAATTCAATAGAGGTATCGATGAAATCATTCATAATTGAATAGTCCGTTGGAAATTATTCCCAAACGCCCATTTTACAGAATTTCTCAATTCGTTGGTCGATTCTAGTCTGTGGGTCAATGGCATTTAATTCCTTGATATAAGACTTGATTTTAGCTTTCAAGACAGTAAACATTTCATTCTGACTGCGATGTGCACCATTGATTGGTTCCTCAATCACCTCATCCACCAAGCCATGATACTTCATGTCCGTGGAAGTTAACTTTAAAGCATCCGCAGCTTTTTCTTTAAAATCCCAAGAGCGCCATAGAATTGATGAGCAACTTTCTGGAGATATAACCGAATACCAGGTGTTTTCTAGCATCACAACTTTATCTCCAACGCCAATTCCTAATGCTCCTCCGGATGCTCCTTCTCCAATAATAACGCAAATTACTGGAACTTTCAAACGCATCATTTCATAAATGTTTCGAGCAATGGCCTCACCTTGTCCACGTTCTTCTGCTTCTAATCCCGGGAATGCCCCAGGTGTATCAATGAAGGTTACAATCGGTTTATTGAATTTTTCAGCTAATTTCATTAAACGAAGCGCCTTGCGATATCCTTCGGGGTTTGCCATTCCGAAATTACGGTATTGCCGCATCTTCGTATTGATTCCTTTTTGCTGCCCGATGAACATGACACTTTTTCCATCTAAAAGTCCAAAACCACCAACCATCGCTTTGTCATCTTTAACACAACGATCACCATGCAATTCGATGAAATTTCCGCCGGTTAATGCGTCGATGTATGCTAATGTATATGGGCGATCCGGGTGACGTGACAATTGAACACGTTGCCAAGGAGTTAAGTTAGAAAACACTTCCTTGGTTTTTTCCTTGAGTTTTTCCTCTAGTTCAGCAATTTTGTCTGACATGTCTACGTCAGTGGTTTCACCAATTTCTTTAGTTTGTAATATCTGATCTTCCAATGCTTTTATCGGTTCTTCAAAATCAAGGTAGGTTGCCATTATTTACAATTTTTTTGAATTACAAATTTAAGTTATTTCTTCGAATTCCGAGGGACAAACTACTTTTATCGAACAAGAATTGAAGATTTGAAATAGGTTTGTAAATCCATTTTCATAAAATTTGATTCAAGTTAAAGTAAGTTCCTATTTTAGCGAAATGATATTATTTCCTCCTGCCAAGGTAAATTTAGGTCTCAACATTTTGTCTAAACGTGATGATGGTTACCACGAGATCGAGACTTGCATGATTCCCATTCCTTTTACCGATATTTTAGAGATAACCGAGTCGGAAGAATTCCAATTTTTACAAACAGGTTTTGCAATTCCTGGAAATTCGGATTCAAATTTATGTGTAAAAGCATTTTGGCTTTTGAACCAAAAACATGACATTCCTAACGTTCGAATCCATTTGCGTAAACAAATTCCAATGGGAGCTGGACTTGGAGGAGGTTCAGCTGACGCATCTTACGTCTTGAAAGGTCTGAACGATTTGTTTAAACTCAATATTTCTATTTCAGAATTGGAAAATTTGGCAGCCAAATTGGGGAGTGATTGTCCGTTTTTCATTCAAAACAAACCACAAATCGCGCGAGGCAGGGGAGAGGTGCTTTCTGAAATTGAAATTGATTTAAAAGGAAAATATTTGGTTTTGTTGAATCCAGGTATTCACGTTGGAACGAAAGAGGCTTATAATGGTGTAAAGCCTATAGCCTCATCTAAACACATTGAGGAAATTCTTTTGAGTCCAATTGAAACTTGGCAAACTGAATTGATAAATCAATTTGAAGAAAGTATTTTTCCAAAATTCTCTTTAATCAAGGAACTTAAAAATTCGTTAATTGAACTAGGGGCTATATACGCTTCGATGTCGGGCAGTGGTTCGAGTATTTTTGGGATTTTTAATGAAAAGCCAACTGAAATTAATCAGGAAGTTATGACCTTTTTAGTTTTTGAGGGGGAGATGAGGTAAGGTCTATATCTCTCTCGATCATCTTTGTATTCTGCCAAACAGAAATCCTTCCATTTATTTCAATTATAAAGCCATATATCATTTTGTTTCACGTATTTCATTTTTCTGAGTTACCTTAGCGTCGCAAAAATCTAAAGATGAGAAAAGTAATTTTATCGGGAATTGTGCTTTTGACAAACTTAAGTGTCTTTTCCCAAAAGAAAATCGAGTTCGTGGAATACGATCTTCCAAACGGAATTCACGTCATTCTGCACGAGGAGCATTCAACGCCAATTGTGGCAGTATCCGTATTATATCATGTTGGTTCTAAAAACGAAAATCCAGATAGAACTGGTTTCGCTCACTTTTTCGAGCATTTATTGTTTGAGGGGTCTGAAAATATTGGTCGTGGAAAGTACAGCGAATTGGTTGAGAAGAATGGGGGAGTGCTCAATGCAAATACGTCACAAGATAGAACGTACTACTATGAAATTCTACCTTCTAATCAATTGGAGCTTGGTCTTTGGCTTGAAAGTGAGCGCATGCTTCATGCAAAAGTTGATATCAAAGGAATAGAAACTCAACGTAGTGTTGTTAAAGAGGAGAAACGTCAACGTGTGGATAACCAACCTTACGCTTCTTTCTTGACCGAAATGTTCAAAAGAGCTTTTCCCAATCATCCGTATAATTGGGTTCCGATTGGAAGTATGGAACATTTAGATGCAGCGCAAGAAGAGGATTATGTTAATTTCTACAAAACCTATTATGTTCCCTCAAATGCAACTTTGTCGATTGCTGGCGATTTGGATATTGCTCAGACTAAAAAATGGATCGACAAGTATTTTGCTTCGATGCCGAAAGGACAAGCGATTTCACTTTACCGTGATTTTGTCGTTCAAACGGATACTGATTTTGAAAAACGTTATGGAATCTCCAAATCAAAATTTGATAAGAAAGATTTCCTGAATTCTAAAGATCCTGCAGTGAAGAAATTAATCGCTTCAATGACTTCAAAACCGACCGATATTACAAGAACCGAAAAAGACCGAACACCCATTAATGGAGTTATTAAAGATGTGGTTTATGATAATATTCAGCTACCAGCTCTTTTTATGGGATATAAATTACCCGAGCAACGCAATGAAGATTCATATGCTTTGGAAATGTTGAATGAAGTTCTTTCCGGTGGAAGTAGCTCGCGAATTAATAAAACGATTGTAGAAAAGAAGGAAATGGCAACATTTGCTTTCTCATTTAACTTCGCTTTGGAGGATGCCGGAATTGAAATTTTTGCTGCAATTGCATCCAATGGTGTTAGTTTGGATTCGATTCAGAAAGAATTCGACGCTCAAATTGAATTGATTAAAAACGAATTGATTTCAGAAGATGAATTTCAAAAAGCACGCAACAAATTTGAGAATGACCTTGTAAGTGCCAATTCTACTGTTGCTGGAATCGCTGAGAATTTGGCAGACAATCGTGTTTATTATGGAAGTGCTGATCGAGTTAATACCTTGATGAATAACTACATGAAAGTTACGAGAGAGGACATTCAACGCGTTGCTATAAAATACTTAACTCAGGATGCGCGAGTCATTCTTCAATATTTACCAAAAAAATAAATTGAAAGTCATGCAAAAGATAATTTTAAGCTCAATCATATTTTTCACAGGATTCGTTCAAGCTCAATTGGACCGCTCTGTGATGCCTACACCTGCTCCACAAAAGTCGAATGATTTAAAAGAGTCAGAGGTTTTTACTACCGCTAATGGAATTACGGTCATTCTCTCTGAAAATCATAAAATTCCGAAAGTTTCCTTCGATTTAAGCATGGCTTCAGATCCACGCATGGAAGGAAATAAAGCAGGATTGTCTGACATCGCTGGTTCGCTAATCATGTCTGGAACCAATAATCGTTCGAAAGATCAATTGGATAAGGAAATCGACTACATTGGAGCGTCTTTGTCAGCTGACAAGAATTCAATGTTTCTTTCTTGTTTGACAAAACACGTTGACAAGGGTCTGACATTAATGTCGGACGTATTATTGAATGCCAATTTCCCACAATCGGAATTTGATCGCATTAAAAAACAAAACGAATCTGCTTTGATGTCAGCAAAATCGGATGCAAATACGATGGCTCAAAATGCTGTTGTAAAAGTGAACTTTCCGAATCATCCATACAGCGACGTTATGACAGAAGCGAGCTTGAACAACATTAAGCGTGAAGATGTCGTAAATTATTTCAAAGCTAACTTCACTCCAAAAGGAAGCTATTTGGTCGTTGTTGGTGATATTACACGTCAACAAACGGAAGAATTGGTTAATAAGTATTTCGGTGCTTGGAGTGGAGGAAATGTTTACAAAAACCCGAGTAATGCAGGTAATTTCGGAAAAGGAAATCGAGTTGTTTTCGTTAAAAAACCCGGTGCGGTTCAGTCTGTTGTTTATGTGACATTCCCTGTTAAAATTAAAACTGGAGAAAAGAATCAATTGCCTTTAACCGTGTTGAATAATATCCTCGGAGGTGGTGGCTTCGGAACTCGTTTGATGCAAAATTTGAGAGAGGATAAGGCCTACACGTATGGTTGTTATTCTTCATTGAATATTCAGGATAATGGAGCTTGGTTGTCTGCTGGAGGAAATTTTAGAAATGCCGTTACCGATTCAGCAATCACCCAGATTTTAGGAGAATTTGAAAAAATTACTTCTGAAAACGTTAAAGATGATGAATTGAACTTAACCAAATCAACGATGAATGGAAAATTTGCCATTTCGTTGGAAAATCCGCAAACAGTTGCTCGTTTCGCTTTGAACATTATCAAGAATAACTTGCCGAAAGATTACTATAAAACGTATTTACAGCGATTGGAGTCTGTAAATAATCAAGATGTATTAGATATGGCTCAACAATATTTTACCTCCAAGAATTGTAATATTGTTGTTGTTGGTAATGAA
>JBIIVA010000043.1:0-15549 GCA_044339705.1 Crocinitomicaceae bacterium | reverse complement strand
AAAACCTCAATCATCTGATTTGGAATTGGAAAAACAAAAAATAGAGTTGGAAAAGGAAAGGCTTAAACTGGAGCAGGAAAAGCAACAATTTGAGCAGGAGCGATTGGAAGAGGAAAAAGCGAAGCAAGACAAGGAGGTAGAGATTTTAAATCTGGAAAAAAAGTTCCTTATGAAAATTTTAAATCGAGCAAGAAATTTTTAGTGAGGGGTGATCAATGTGAAATTTTTAAATTAGAGAATGGATTTGGTTTTATAGAATTTTATAATCCAATTGCATATAAGATTACATCAGGTTGGATTAATTTAAAACATTTGGAACCATATCAACCTGGTTGTTAACCTTAATTATCCTTAACATTCCGTAAAATTTTAAATTCTAATTCTTTGTTTTTTCTTACTTTTGCAAGAATTTATTAAACTAATAGATTCATGTCGCTTAACAATTTGAAGCAAATCACCGAAGGATTAACATTTGATGATGTTCTCCTGGTTCCTGCTTACTCAGAAGTGCTTCCACGGGAAGTTCAATTAAAAAGTAATTTTTCGCGAAATATATCTTTAAATACACCTATTGTTTCTGCGGCAATGGACACGGTAACCGAGGCAGAATTGGCTATTGCTATTGCTCAGCAAGGCGGTATCGGTGTCATTCATAAAAACATGAGCATTGAGTTACAAGCGATGAACGTTCGAAAAGTTAAGCGTTCTGAAAGCGGTATGATTATAGATCCTATTACATTGCTTGAGACTGCATTGGTAAAGGACGCACTAGTCTTGATGAAAGAAAATAGCATTGGTGGAATCCCAGTTATTGATGAAAATAAAGTCTTGAAAGGAATTGTTACAAACCGAGATTTGCGTTTTGAAAAAAATACTGATCGACCCATTCGTGAGATAATGACTGCTGAAAACATCATTACGACAGGAGATGGAACGGACTTAGCAACAGCTGAAGGAATTTTACAAGAAAATAGAATTGAGAAACTTCCGGTAGTTGATAAGGAGAACAAATTGATTGGGTTGATAACTTACAGAGATATTATTAAAGTGAAAGAACATCCGATTTCTTGTAAGGACCATCTTGGAAGATTGCGTGTGGCAGCTGCTGTAGGTGTCACACATGATACAATTGATCGTGTTGCGGCACTTGTAAAGGCAGGAGTTGATGCCGTTGTAATAGATACGGCCCATGGTCATTCCAAAGGTGTGGTTGAAAAACTCAAAGAAGTTAAATCTAAATTCCCAAAAATTGACGTGGTTGTTGGGAATATTGCAACTGCAGAAGCAGCAAAATATTTGGTGGAAGCGGGAGCAGACGCTGTAAAAGTTGGTATCGGTCCTGGTTCTATTTGTACAACCCGCGTAATTGCTGGTGTTGGCGTACCTCAATTAACTGCTGTCAATGATGTTGCATCTGCATTAGACGGAACAGGCGTTCCCGTTATCGCTGATGGAGGAATAAGATATACTGGAGACATCGTAAAAGCAATTGCGGCAGGGGCAGACTCGGTAATGCTGGGTTCCATGTTTGCGGGTGTTGAGGAATCTCCAGGCGAAACAATCATTTATGAAGGACGAAAGTTTAAGTCTTACAGAGGAATGGGATCAATTGAAGCAATGCAACTTGGCTCAAAAGATCGCTATTTTCAAGATGCTGAAGATGATATAAAGAAACTTGTTCCGGAAGGAATTTCAGGTCGTGTGCCGTTTAAAGGGAATTTGATGGAAGTAATGTTCCAAATAATTGGTGGTTTACGAGCCGGTATGGGTTACTGTGGGGCGGAATCAATTTCAAAGTTGAAAGGTTCTAAATTTGTGCGTATTACTTCTGCAGGAGTCAAAGAGTCGCATCCACATGATGTAACGATAACGCGTGAGGCACCAAATTACAGTTTAAAATAATTGTTAAAAAACATTCAAGAAAAATTAGAGCATTTAATTTTAAAATTCTAGAAAATTACAACTATGAAGAAAATTTTTATTTATTGTGTTTTATGTTTTAGCATTCAACAAACTGGCGCTCAAGTGGATCCTGTAGTAATGGAAATTAATGGAAAGCCCGTTACAAAAAGCGAATTTCTTCAGATTTATTTGAAAAATAACAACAATCCAAAATATGACAAGGTATCCATTGATGAGTATTTAGAAATGTTCAAAAAATTCAAACTGAAAGTTGCAGAAGCAGAGGCTTTGGGTTACGATACCATTCCTAAATTAAAAAAAGAGTTAGAAGGTTATCGAAAACAATTAGCAAATCCCTATTTAATTGATTCGGCCGAAAACAAGTCCCTTGTTGAACAAGCCTATGAACGAATTAAAACAGAGGTCAGAGCTTCACATATTTTAATTAAATTAGAGCAAAATGCAACACCAAAAGATACATTGGAGGCATTCAACAAAATTTTAGCCCTTAAAAAGAGAATTGAAAAAGGAGAGGATTTTGCCTCTGTTGCCAAAATGAAGGGGGGCTCTGATGATCCTTCAGCCGCAACAAACGGTGGAGACTTAGGTTATTTTACAGCTTTCCAAATGGTATATCCGTTTGAGGAAAAAGCATTTACAACACCGGTAGGTTCTATTTCTGATCCATTTCGAACGCGTTATGGTTATCACATTGTGAAAGTTACGGATAAAAGACCTGCTCGAGGAACAATTAGAGTGGCTCATATCATGGTTGCTGTTGGTAAAGATGCCAAACCTGAGGCCGCAGTAAATGCAGAGAAGAAAATCAATGAGCTTTATGATAAATTATTGCAAGGTTCAAAGTGGGACGAATTAGTTGCAGCGCATTCCGATGATCCCGGTTCCTCCAAAAAAGGTGGAGAATTACCTGCCTTTGGTTCGGGTACAACTCAGCGCATGGTACTTGCCTTTGAGGAAGCTGCCTTTGCATTGAAACAGGATGGTGAAATAAGTAAACCGGTGAAAACGGATTATGGATATCATATCATTAAAAGACTGGAGTGGAAGGATGTTCAACCTTTTGAATTAATGAAGAAAGAACTTCAAAATAGAGTTAACAAGGATGAACGCGCGAAAAAGACACAAGATTCGTTTGTGTCAAAATTGAAAAAGCAATACAACTACAAGAAATCAGCAAAATTTGAGAGCGAGTTAACGTGGTTTGCGACAAATTTGGATTCAAGCTTTTATCAAGGAAAATGGAAAGTGGATAAATTAAAGACAGATAATGAACTTTTTAATATGGATGGAAAATCCTTTACTCAAAAGCAATTTGGAGCTTATTTAGAGAAAGCTTTTCGAAATACGAAAAAAGAAGATTTTAAAATTCTTGTAGATAATCAATTCAGAAATTGGGAAAAGACTGCCATTTTAGAATATGAAGAATCTAAGTTGTTATCCAAATACCCAGATTATAAAGCTCTTGTAAATGAATATCATGATGGTATCATACTTTATGAGGTGATGTCTGATAAAGTTTGGAACAAGGCAACAAAAGATACTTCAGGTTTAAAGAATTTTTTTGAAGATAACCGTGAGAAATATCTTTGGCCGAAAAGATTAGATGCTGAGATTTATGAATGTAATTCAATTGAAAATGCGAATGTCGTTTTTAAAATGCTGAAGAAAAAGAAAAATACTTCCAAAGAAATCATCGAGAAAGTGAATGCCACTTCTGAGCTGAATTTAAAAGTTAAGCTAAATAAGTTTGATCCGGAGCAAACTCCAAGCTTAAAAGGACGAACATTCGTTTCGGGTCGAAATAAACCTTATGAGTTCGAAGGAAAGTATTACGTAGTAAAGTTAACGCAAGATCTTCCAGTTATGAGAAAAGAATTTTCTGAAGCAAGAGGGGCTGTCACCTCAGATTATCAGAATTATTTGGAGAAAACATGGTTAGAAGAATTAAGTAAAAAGTATCCGGTGAAAGTCAACTTAGACGTACTCTATAATCTTGATAAAAAGTAATCGATGTTTCAACAAATTCTTTTCCTTGTTCTTATTTTTCAATGTATTCCAGCTTTTGGACAAGGAAAAGTAATCAATAAAGTTGTTGCACAGGTTGGAGATAATATCATTTTACTTTCGGATTTAGAGGTTCAAAAACTACAAGCTTCCTCAGAGGGTAATGCAATGAATTTTCAGAAAGAATGTGCTATTTTGGAACAACTGCTGATTGAAGAGTTATTGCTGAATCAAGCACTTTTGGACAGTTTGGTTGTAACAGATCAAAGCGTTGATGCTGAAATGGAAAATCGCCTGCGAATCATTGAATCCAAAATGGGGAGTAGACAAAAGTTAGAGGAATTCTATGGAAAATCAACTACAGAGATCAAAAATGAATTTCGCATACAAATTAAAAATAAAATGCTTGCTCAGGAAATGGAGCAAAAACTAACCAAAGATCTGACGGTTACTCCTAAAGAAGTAGCGACGTTTTATGCATCCATTCCCAAGGACAGTATTCCTTTCATTAACATGAAATTGGGGTTTCAGCAAATCGTGAACTATCCGGAGATAACTAAGGCTGACAAAAAGAGAGCTTATGATGCTCTGTTAGAAATTCGTAATGAAATTGTTAACAAAGGTAAGAGCTTTGAAACCATGGCTCGTATTCATTCCATGGATCCTGGAAGCGGACCTCAAGGAGGGAAAATAGAAGCATCGAAAGGTATGATGGTTCCTCAATTTGAATCCACCGTTTTTGCTTTAAAAGTTGGAGAAGTTTCAGAAATAGTTGAAACCATGTATGGATATCACATCATTAAGTTAATCTCAAGAAAAGGTGATGATTATGCTTGCTTGCATATCCTGATTATGCCCGAATTCAGTCCGGAAGCCATTAACTTATCAGCAATGAAGATGGATTCATGTTACGCCATGCTTAGGGAAAATAAAATTACTTGGGACGATGCAGTTCTTCGTTTTTCAAATGATGAATTAACCAAACAGAATAGGGGCGTGATCACCAATCCAATTACCGGCGAGCCAACCTGGGATATGGAGGATTTGAATGAAGTGGATCAACAAATTTATGTGCTTACGGATGCCATGGAAAAAGGTGATATTTCACGACCAAGTCTTCACGTTGATATCTACGAACGAAAACAAGGTGTGCGAATTGTGCGTTTAATGGATCGTTATGAGCCTCATGTTGCGAATTTGAACGATGATTACGCGTTAATTAAAAGAGCCGCTGAAAATGATAAGAGACAAAAAACAATAACTAATTGGGTAAATACAAAGATTAGCAATGCCTATATTCGAATTGATGATGATTATCGAAATTGCGAGTTCAATTCAAAATGGATAAATACAAATAACTAAAAACCATGTCTGACAAAGAAGCAATAGATCGTTTGGTAGCTCATTACAGAGAATTAAAAAATGAAATTCACAAAGTAATCATTGGCCAGGATGAGGTGGTTGATCAGGTATTGATTTCCATTTTCTCAAGAGCACATTGTTTGCTTGTCGGTGTTCCCGGTTTGGCCAAGACATTATTAGTAAATACCATTGCTCAAACATTGGGATTGACCTTCAATCGCATCCAATTTACCCCGGATTTAATGCCATCAGACATAGTTGGCTCAGAAATTTTGGATGAAACAAAGAATTTTAAATTCATTAAAGGTCCACTTTTTTCGAATGTAATTCTTGCGGATGAAATCAATCGAACTCCTCCAAAAACGCAATCTGCTCTTTTGGAAGCCATGCAAGAAAGAAGAGTTACTGCCGCTGGTACAACCTACGATTTACCGGCTCCTTTCTTTGTTTTGGCAACTCAAAACCCAATTGAACAAGAAGGAACATACCCCTTGCCAGAAGCACAATTGGACCGTTTCATGTTCAATATCTGGGTAGACTATCCTTCTTACGTTGAAGAATTGGCCATTGTTAAAGCTACAACGACCGATACACGAGTTGAACTAAATGAAATTTTGAACGCACAAGAAATCATTGAATATCAAAATTTAATTCGCCGTATTCCGGTTGCTGACAATGTCATGGAATATGCAGTAAAACTCGTTGGGAAAACACGAGTTAATTCGAATGAGGCTCCGAAACTCACTAAGGATTTTATCACATGGGGTGCAGGCCCGAGAGCATCTCAGTATTTGATTGTTGGTGCGAAATGTCATGCGGCTATTCGAGGGAAGTATTCTCCAGATATCGAAGATGTGAAAGCTGTTGCTAAAGCGATTTTGAGACATCGCTTGGTTCGAAATTACCGAGCAGAAGCTGAAGGTTACTCCATGGATCGTATCATTGAAGAATTGTTGTAATTTTGTATCGTGAAGTCGAGAATTATTTCATTCATCTTGTTGCTAAGTGTGTTTATTTTGAACACACCAAAATCTTGGTGGCATGATTGTGATCATAAATTTGAGTCTTTAAACTCCAAGTATAAAACGTTTTCTGAAAAGTCAGTTGATTGTGATTTCTGTGATCATGATTTAAGTGCGTTCACAGTTCATCATTACGATTTTTTCAAAATTCAAAAAGTACCCAACGGGCTTTTTTTATCGAATAGCACGCAAGATATAGCTATTCATTCAGTTGAGTTACAGAAATTACGAGGTCCGCCTTCTAAATTGATCTAGTTTCTTTTATTTTTGAATTCCCTTGAACTTTTGATAGGTTCAATGTGGAAGTTAAAATGTTTAATTTCTCGTTATGAGAAATTTAATACAATTCGTTAGAAATTAAAATGTTCAAAGAAGGTAATCATGAAAAATATATTATACGGCTTCATACTCCTTTCCTTTGGAGTGTTTGGCCAAAAAAAGTTGACAGGAATCGTAAAAAATAAGGAAACGAACCTTGTTATTGAAGCTGCGCAAATACAAATAATCGAGACGGGAGACCGCACTTATTCTAATCTTAAAGGCGAATTTCTCTTTGAGGGTAATTTTCCCGAAAATATTCAGCTAAAAGTCGGAGCTGCTGGGTATCAAACGGCTATTTTAAATTATTCTTTTTCAAATTCCAATTTTATTGAAATTGCGCTAACCGAAAAACACGTTGATTTGGAAGAGATAACCGTTTCAACAGGAGCTAATGTGATGCAAAACAAATCTCCCTTTCACGTTGAAACAAAGAAACTGACTGATTTAAATAGTATTGCAACGATGAATTTAGGCGAGGCTATTGCTAAAATCCCCGGAGTTTATCAAACGAGTTTGGGTAACGGAATAGCAAAACCGGTTATTAGAGGTTTGCAAGGAATGCGTGTTGTTACGCTATTGAACGGCCTGCGCATTGAAGGTCAACAATGGGGTGGGGATCACGGTATGGGACTATCCGAAATAGGAATTGGTTCAGTTGAAGTAATCAAAGGCCCTGCCTCCTTGTTATATGGTGCTGATGCCTTAGGTGGTGTTGTCTATTTTTCAGATGAACCTTATGCCGCAACAAACACCCGCTCTCTTAACCTGCAAAGTCTTTATCAAACAAACACGCAAGGTGGATCGGTTCGATTTCTCTACAAAGAATCAAACAAAAAATTGAGATGGTTCATTGGTGGAAGTTATACCAATCATGCCGATTTTCAACTCCCAAATGGCCGATTTGCTAAAAATTCGCGCTTCGATGAGTCGGTGCTAAAATCTGCCCTTTCTTTTAATGGAAAAAATAGCGTTCATCACCTTCGTTATTCTTTCAGTTTGACCGTTACGGGAATACCAGGACATACACATGATAGTTTGGCTGTATTTTCTGATTTTCAAGTTGCCGAACAGAAAAGAAAGTATGAATTACCTGCTCAGTTTTTTCAGAATCACTTTTTGTCTTCTGACAATAAATGGTTTTTCAAATCAAGTGATTTACAGTTATTTCTGGGTGCGACGAGCAATCGCCTAATCGAGTATGATGAGAAAGTAACCATACCAAGCTTAAGTATGCGATTGAATAATGGACTTTATGCGTTGAAATGGAATAAAAAATGGTCGAATTCTTCTAAACTTACCGTCGGAATTCAAGGAATGGCACAAAATAACGCAAATGCGCAAAATGCATCTGATATTTTAATTCCCAATGCTAATACGTTTGACAATGGAGTTTTTGCAAATTGGATTTGTGAATGGAATCGCTGGATTTTACAGGTTGGTTTGCGTTATGATTTACGCATTTTAAAATCCTTCGAGACATTTGAATTAAACAACCCAATAACGAAAAACTACAGCGCGTCGAATGCTGCAGTTGGGTTGGTTTACAATTCTGAAAAATTAACTTTTAGAACGAATATCTCGAGTGGGTTTAGGGCACCCCATTTGACAGAATTACTTGCCAATGGGTTTCATCATGGTGCTCTTCGTTTCGAGATTGGCGATATAAATTTGAAGCCTGAGAGAGCGACTCAACTTGATTTGACGGCTGAGTATAAAAATGAACATCTTGCTTTGGTTTTAAATCCTTATGTTAACTATATATCAAATTACATTTATCTGCAACCTGTTGACTCATTGGTAGACGGAATTCCTGTCTTTCATTTTGAGCAACTTGACAATATACTTTTCTATGGTAGTGATTTCGGAATTCATTATCATCCTCATTTTGCTCATAATCTGCATTTTGAGTCAAGTTTTTCTTGGATTAATACATTTACCCAATCGGACAGTAGCGTTTCACTTTTGCCACCGTCACGTTTGAATACAAGTATTCGTTATTCGTTCAATTTTGGTAAAAAATTCGAATTAAAAGATCTAATCGTACAGCATACCTACATGGCGGCTCAAAATAGGGTTGCCTTTAATGAATTACCATCCCGATCTTACAATTTGGTAAATGTTTCGTTGAATGCAACCATCAATTTGAAACAAACCATTGGACTTTCCATAGGATGTAAAAACGTTTTTAACGAACAGTTTATCGATCACCTATCGCGACTAAAAAACATTGAAATGCCGGGAATGGGAAGAAATTTTTATATCAGTCTTAATTTTTTAATCAATCAAAATCTAAAATCAAATAAGTTATGAAAGTAGTTTTTAAAAGCGCGATGGCTGTTGCCGTTACTTTGTTCATTTATTCTTGTAAGCGAGATGAATGTCATGATTGTCATTACGACAAAGCGGGAGCTGAAGTTGAAATGGGCGAGTTTTGTGATGAAGCACTTGAGAATTTAGAGGCGCAAGGCACTTATACCGATTCCACAGGAACGTATGAAGTTCATTGCCACGGACATTAATTTTAAACGGATTAATACGTCGTGTTAGAAAGAAAAACCCCATCTAATTCAAATTATTTGGGGTGCTTTTCAAGTTTTTAACAATGTTAGAAAATATGCAAAACTAAATTTCGTTGTAACTTTTAAAGGTTGTATCTTTATTTTTTAAAATTGAAGTATGTTTGATGACGAGGATGATGAAGATTTTTCAGAGAGCAGTTTGAATGACGATATCGAGCAATTCGAAGACCATCTGAAAGGAAAATCCATCGGTTTTATCGATAGCGATCGCTTGGAGGCATTGATTGATCATTACATCATCAACGGACAATATGCGAAAGCAAAAGCAGCCTCAGAATTAGGGTTATACAACTTCAGTTACAACACAGTTTTTCAACTTCGCAAGGCTCAATCTTTAAGTGGAATGGGCTTATTGAACGACGCACTTGATATCATTAATCAACTGGAAAAAACCGAAATTGGTTCCGCTGAGATTTATTTAACAAAAGCAGCTTTATTTAGTCAATTAAGGGATTCAAGAAATGCGATACGCTATTTTCGAATGGCTATGGATTTTTGCGAACCCGAGGATCGCGACGAAATCTACATGGACATGGCAATGGAATATCAGAATATCAATCAGTTCAAAGAGGCGATCGATGTTTTGAAGGAGGCGTTAAAATTCAATAGTCAAAATGAAGGTGCTTTGTATGAAATAGCATATTGCTACGATCACATGGGCGATTACAAACAAGCCATTCAATGTTATTCCGACTTTATAGACGAAAATCCTTATTCATTTACGGCTTGGTATAATTTAGGCAATGCATACAGCAAAATGGAGGACTACGATAAGGCAATTTGGGCTTACGATTACTCTATTTTGATAAATGCTGAATTTGGTCCGGCTCATTTTAATATCGGAAATGCTTATCTCTCTCAAGAAAAATATTTGAAGGCAATTGAGCATTTTCATGAATGTATGCGTTTAGATGGTGATGATGCAATGGCATTTTGTTACATCGGAGAGGCCCATGAGCAATTGAATGAATTTGAATTGGCTCGACACTTTTATCGCAAAAGTTTGGAGCTGGCGCCCATGTTACCGGAAGCCTGGCTAGGACTAGGAATCATTGATGATTTACAAGGAAATACCAAAGAGGGAATCATCTTAATTCAAAAAGCATTAGAGATGGATCCTCTTAATGCCGGGATTTTTCACGTGCTGGCTGGTGCTTATGAAAAAATTGAAGAAAAGGAATTGGCTATCGAACATTACGAAAAATCGTTAGAACTTGATCCAAGTGATGAAGATTGCCTTTCCGATTATATTGCTTTGTTAACCGAAATTTCTCCTATTGATGCCTTTCGAACTTTGCAGGAATTCAATTTAGAAAATGAATCGAATCCCATTGCTAAGGTTCTGGAGGTGAATCTGTATTGGATTTTAGGGCAAAGAGATAATGCAAAACGTCTATTCGTTGATTGCCTACAAGCGGATGAAAAGAAAGCCAAATCTATTTTCGAAATTAATCCAGATTTGCTGGATGATCAAGATTTTTTAAACTTATCACAGGATTAAACCATGAATTTCAAATTATCCTACATACCAGAAAGAAGCGACAAACCCAGAAATAAAGGGGTTACGATGATGATGGATAAAGGTTTGGGGTTGAAAGAAACAGAGCATTTTATCGAAGCTTCAGGGCATCTTACCGATTTAGTGAAATTTGGTTTTGGAACATCCTATGTAACCAATAATTTAGAACAAAAAATAAAATTATACAAAGAAGCGGGAATTCGACCTTATTTTGGAGGAACGTTATTCGAGGCATTTTATGCGAGAGGAAAGTTTACGGATTACCTGAAATTACTCGATAAATTTGATTTAGACTTAGCAGAGGTTTCAGATGGTTCAATTGTTATTCCTCACAACGAAAAATGTGAACTTATTTCAAAACTTGCCAAGGATCGAACTGTTCTATCCGAGGTGGGCTCAAAGGATTCGGGAATTTTAATTTCTCCAGGTAAATGGGTTCGCTTAATGAGTGCTGAACTAGAAGCTGGCAGTTGGAAAGTTATTGCTGAGGGAAGAGAGGCTGGAAATGTTGGTGTTTTCAGACCGAATGGCACGGCGCACACACTTCTTATTAATCGCATCATTGCTAAAGTAGCTCCGGAAAACATCTTGTGGGAAGCACCGCAAAAAAATCAGCAAGTTTGGTTTATTAAACTTTTTGGAGCAGAAGTAAATTTAGGAAATATAGGTCCAAACGATATGATTCCTCTTGAATGTTTGCGACTTGGACTCAGGGGAGATACCTTTTTTGAGTTTTTACCAAAAGATTTTGCTGATCGCTTGAAGCAGGTCAACGATGACGAAGAGATTGAGGAAGAAGCATAATGGAAACAACTTTTGTTAAGAAAAAAGAATTTTTAGGTCACTCTGGACAAATTTTCTCAATTACTTACGATGGTTCTTTCATATACTCCGCATCAGCCGATAAGTTTGTAACTCGATGGAATGTAAACACAGATGAACAAGATAAATTTGCCATTCGTTTTGAAAAATCTCCTTATTCGGTTTTATTGATTTCAAAATTTGAGAAATTGGTTGTTGGATTGGATAATGGTGATTTGCATATTTTTGATTTACTCAAACGCAAGGAATTAAAGTTTTATCAACAACATAAATCTTCCGTTTTTTCTCTGCTTGAAAACACCTCCAGAAAACATTTTTATTCCGGCGATGCTGATGGAAACTTGGCTATTTGGAACTCAAATTCATTAAAATTAGAGTTGTTGTTGCCATTTAATTGTGGTAAAATAAGACGAATGGCTTTGAATTTTGATGAGTCAAAACTTTATCTTGCATGTCAAGACGGTTTCATTCGAATATTAGAAACACAGTTTTATAATTTAGTAGATGAGATATACACCCATGATGGTGGCGTTTCAGCTGTTTGTTTGGATCCATGCACTAAAACAACGTTGCTTACCGGTGGAAAGGACGCACATTTAAAGGTTTGGGATCTGAACTCAAAGAAATGCATCAAAAGCATTCCAGCTCACAATTATGTGATTTACGACATTATGTTTTTAGATGCAGTACACTTCGTAACAATAAGTCGTGACAAATCAATTAAAATATGGAATCGACAATCATTAAACGTGATTCAGAAGATAGACTCAAAATCAAAAGGCCATAAGCATTCTGTGAATTCGATAGTCCAGTTGGATGAAACAAGTTTTGCTACTGCAAGCGATGACAAAGTCATTAAGTCATTTTCACTCAGTTGATTTTAATTTCAATAGAAACCGGCAAATGATCCGAATATCCACCAAGGTATTTTTCACCAACAAAAGTTCGCTTGGGCTGTTTATTTCCTTTATATTCTTCCATTAAAAATTCAAAGCTATTGATTCTTCCTGAGTTTGGAATAACTGAAAGTTTTCCTTCGTTAAATCCTTTTGAAACCAGTATGTGATCTAAAATTCCCCATTCCCCTTTGTAGGTGTGTGTACCGCCGAATTCTCCGGATGATTTTACGATCATGGGAGTAAGTTTTTCAGAAATAAGTGATGGAGCTTTGTCCTCCGGATGATCATTCAAATCACCCATAAAGACGATTTTTGTGTTTGGATTGATAGCTAAAACGGAGTCGATAAACAAGCGAGCACATTGAGCTGCCTTTATTCTTTTTGGTTCACTGTCGATTGATCTTCTACTTGGCCAATGATTAACCAAAGCGAAAATCGTATCTTTTTTCATAGCCAATTTTGTCCAAACAATATCACGTGATCGCGGCACAGAATCTCCGGGAAGAGTAAAACGAATATTACCTGAGTTAATCAATTTTAGAAGAGATGAGTTGTAAATAAAACCCACGTCAATTCCACGTAAATCGGGGCTTTCAAAGTGAACTGTTTGATAGCGTTTTAATTTTTTATTACTTCCAATCAAGTCATTCAAAACGAACTTGTTTTCAATTTCGCAAAATCCCACAATAATAGGGAAATTTAGAGCTGATATTACTTCGTAAACGTGTTTTTTCTTTTCTTCATACTTCGCGCTATTCCATTTCAATTTCGAGTTTGGTAAATATTCAGCATCGTCATTCGTTCCATCAATGGTATCAAAATAATTTTCAGTATTGTAGAAAGCAATTTTGACTGTTTTTTGAGTACAAGCAATATTCAATAGTAGGATGAATGAAAGGATGAATGTTTTTTTCATATTATTTACTAAATTAGATAGATAATGGAGAAATGTAATTAACCGAATATTATTTTAAAATTATCCCGACAGGACAATGATCCGAACCCATAACGTCATTCAGAATAAATGCATCATTAAGTTTAGGAATAAAATTTTCAGACACAAGAAAGTAATCAATTCTCCAGCCAATATTTTTTCCTCTGGCACCTGCGCGATAACTCCACCAGGTATATTTCACTTGGTCTCCATGGAAATGACGAAAAGTATCAATTAATCCATTCTCCGTAAACGCGTTCATTCCATCAATTTCTTCTTGCATGAATCCCGCTGATTTATTGTAATTCTCTTTTGGACGAGCTAGATCGATAGCCTTGTGAGCAACATTGAAATCACCACAAACCACAACGGGCTTCTTTTTTTCTAATTTTTTTAAATAAGAAAGAAAATCCTTATCCCATTTTTGTCGATATTCTAAACGCAAAAGTTCACTTCCTGAGTTTGGAACATACACGTTTATTAAAAAAAACGCATCAAACTCCAGACATACTGTTCTACCTTCCATGTCATGTTCATCCATTCCAATTTTATAGTGCACATGAAGTGGCTTTGTTTTACTTAAGATAGCCGTACCAGAATAACCTTTACGGTCGGCATGATGCGCATAGACATGATAATTATTTAGTAATGAAACAGTTTCTTTTACTTGTTCCTCAGTTGCCTTGGTTTCTTGGAGGCAGATTATATCCGCATTGATATTTTTCATGTCCTCAATAAACGTTTTAGCCGTAATTGCTCTTATGCCATTGACGTTAAAAGAAATTATTTTCATTTCCAATTTTTAAAAAAGAATAGTAATGTTTGCGAAAAGTAAAGGTAAATAATTTGAATATTGATTCTGAAAATAAAACAATTCATTTTCTCTTTTCCCGAGTAATGTTTTTGCCTCAAGTCTTAAAAACAGTTGGTCAGTTGCTTTATGGGTAAATCCTAAACTGGAGACATGTCCAGAGAAACCAAGTGCGTTTGTTCCCGTTTGAATCTGAATTTTGTTAGGGTCATGAAAATATTCTTGACGAAAATAGATGTCCGATTTATTTCCAAACTTATAATCAAGTATACCATTTATTTGCCACCAATTTTTCAATACACCGATATTAAATTGTTGAACGCCTGAATAAAAGCATAATTGAGTTCTAAATTTATTTGTTTCATGTGCCCAACTCATTTCAGTGAAAAAACGAAACCCCAGATTTTGAGTTGACTCGGTTTTCTCATTTCCGGTATAGGTTGTCCAACTTATATAATTCTTGTTTTTTCTCCATTCGATTTGTGTTGCAAGGGATGGAATCTTTTTTTGTAGTTCAATTTTTTGCCATCCATTTAATAGAAACAGTGACAACTTGAAATATTTTGAAAGTTCATTTTGATATCGAATACCTGAAATGTAATATGGTACAAACTCAGGTGCTAATGCTCTTGTATATGCCAAGTGATCCCAACTTTTTGGTGTTTCAAATGTAAATGGTGATGAAAAAATTCCGATATCGAGCCATTCATTTGTTTTTTTTCTGGGAGAAAAACCAATAAAACCTTCGTAGACCCAGCGAATATTTTTATTTTCCAATTTATAGTTAGTATTCATATATGAGCCCATTGCCGGACTTAACTGAAGACGAAATCGATTTTTCAATCGGTATTTGAATTCTATCAAAGCCAAATTGATACATGCTGAATTTAATTCATTCGAACTTACGTATATCGGGGTGTTTAGTTGGTTAACGTCTAGTGGATTTATTCCATAATAAAGATCAATACCACCGGAAATTTCAAGTTTTTTTTGACTCGAAATAAAAGTTAAATGAAGCAGAATAAAAATAAAAATTAAAAGATACCTCATTTTTTTATATAAAACGCGATTTTGTAAAATTAGGATTATTCAGGATTTGAAAAATGTAACTTCGAAAAAAAGACAATTTAAGAAATTGAAAATTGATCTAGAAAACTGTATAATCCAAAAAGATTGATCAATTAATACTAGAAATGGTAGGTAAAATAGGATTTTTTGTAAATTTAATCGTTCAATCAATGTTATGTGTAAAAACTTGTTTTTTTGTTTCATTTTAGGATTGAATTCCCATCTGTTTTCTCAATTTCAATTCAATTTTAATGATTCTTTACCCGTTTTTAGAAATGGAATAGA
>JBIIVA010000200.1:0-4315 GCA_044339705.1 Crocinitomicaceae bacterium | reverse complement strand
ATGTTCAGGTAATAAGATAGGAGGAACGTCAACTGGTAATATCTCTATAACCACACCGGTAACCAGTACTTCATCGTTTACTCACGGTATCGAAAATAATCTTGGAATTGGGTCTATTTCTGACAACATCATCAGAAACATTAGCACCAATGTGCCTGGTAGTACTGCTGCCTCTTCAAGTGTTATTGGTATCTGCGTTACTGCGTCACAAAATAATTCCATTGAGCAGAATCAAGTTTTTGGGCTTGAAAACTCAAACACCTCTGCTGCAACGGTGGTTACAGGTATAGATTATTCTGGAACTGTGTCTGGTGCTACTGTAACAATCCGTAAAAATTCAATTTATAATTTGAATTCTGCTTCGAACAGTGCAACTACCCTTGTCGACGGAATCGCAATTGGAACTGTTACACAACTGAACTTGAACAACAACTTTATTGGTGTTTTAAAAGCGCCCGCTGCGAATGGAAATAACGTTATTCGAGGTATCGATTTGAGAACAACAACCACAAATTCTACATTGAATATTTTTCACAATACCATTAATTTGGCCGCTACATCGAGCGCAACTAACTTTGGCACTTCCGGTATCTTTCATACAGTTAACGCAACCGCAACTACAGCCGCACTTAACTTGATAAACAATATTATCTATAATGTATCTACTGCAAATGGTACCGGACTAACCGTTGCATACAGACGAAGCGGAACTGCATTAAATAACTATGCATCAACATCCAATAACAATTTGTTTTATGCAGGTACTCCAAGTGCCAACAATCTCATATTTTCAGATGGAACAAATAGCGACCAAACCATTGCAGCATACAAAACCCGCGTATCTGCTCGTGATGCCAATAGCTTATCGGATCAATCATTAACATTTGCAGACGCAGCTAATGGTGATTTGCATATAAATCTTAATAATTGTGCAGTAGATGGAAAAGCCATCTCAATTGCATCAGTAACCGATGACATCGATGGTAACGCTCGTAATGCTACAACTCCTGATATTGGTGCTGATGAGTATACTCCAAATACACTAACGATCACAGGAACTTTAACAGTATGTCCTACTCTTACTACTCAGTTGTCAGGTTCTGGAACGGCAAATCCAACTAGCCCATGGGTCTCGTCAAATACTTCGGTGGCAACTGTGAATTCAACAGGTTTGGTTTCAGCAGTTAATCCCGGTAGTTCTACTATTACATATACTAATAATGGTTCATGCATTCAAACGGAAACAGTCACAGTAAACCAACCAATTACAAGTGTTTCAGTAACGGGAGCCGCAACAATTGGTATTGGAGACTATTTATGGGGAGGAAATGTGAGTTCAGACGCAAGCAATCCGAGCAATTGGTACGTTCACAACGGGACGGGATACACCGTTGCAACAGTGGTTCCATCCTCATCAAATGAAGTTTTCATTGTTCCAATTACGACAGCTTCAAATTGTGTTTCGTCAACAAACTCTCCAACAACACCAACTGCGGGAACATTTGCTTCAAGTAATGTGTATATTGAAAATGAAGCAACACTCAGCTTGGCACCAAATGCAACATTCAACGTTACCGGAAACTTTGTGAACAATGGAACTTTTACGCCAAGTACCGGAACGGTAAACTTTACTGGAAACTCAGCAACGCAAACCATTAGTGGAACAAGCGCATTGAATTTCTCGAATGTTACAGTTAATAAATCTTCGGGGGTAATTCAATTAAGTAAGGATATAACCATTGGTGGAGCTTTGAACTTTGAAGCTTTGAATAACGGTACCCTAGACTTAAATGGAAAAATACTAACCTATTCGGGAACGAGTATTCAAAGAAATGGCGGAGGTCTTGTTGGTTCAACGGCGCTTTCCAAATTAGTATTAAGTTCAACCAATCAAATTCCAAGTTCTTTGTTCCAAAGTGATATATACGATATAGAAATCAATGGAAATGGAACCGTCGTTACTTCAGATGCTGACTTTACAGTTGTTAACTCTTTATCTGTTGCGAATCAATCAACTTTTAGAATAAGTGATGGTTTCTCAATAACCATGAAAGGAAACATTACAAACAATGGAACCATTACCGGTTTAGGAAATTTATCCTCATTGATTTTCAATAGTGCGGGGAACCAAACTATTGCCGGTTCTGCGTTAAGTGTTGGAGCATTGCAATTAGATAAATCAAGTGGCATACTAACATTAAGTACTCCTGTGACGGTGAAAGGTATCCTAACCATGTCACAAGGTGATATCGTTACAACTACGTCCAATATATTGGAAGTAGGAACAAGCGCATCTGCTGTTGGCTCCGTTTCTTGGACAGCTGGAACAGTTCGTGGACCTATGAAGCGTTGGTTTGCAGCTGGAACTAATTCAACTCAGGCAAGCGGCATCTTCCCGATTGGTGTTGCAGATGGAGCGAAAATTGGAACGAATCGCTATGCTCAGGTTAACTTCACCTCAGTTCCTTCATCTGGTGGTTATATTATCGCAAATTATGTGAGTGGTGTTCCTGAAGGTGGTTACGCAGGCTTGCCACTTAATTACAACAGTGGAGCTTATCCTCAAGCCATTCAAGATGCAGAAGAGGAAGGTTATTGGGATATAACTCCATACAGTTCAGCAGGTGTTCCTTATGCAGCTTTAAATAACTCGACCTATACATTGAAATTGAGACTCAATAATCCTTCAACTACAACAAATGGATGGACTCCAAACAACGATGGAAATGATTTATACGATGCTTCAACAATACGAATCATTCGTGCAAAAGGTCCAAGTCACACCACTTGGGAGTTAGCTGGAACACACGTTTCAGTTAATGAAGTGGGTAATGGAGATTTTTACTTGATTTCAAGTGGAATAACACAATTTAGTTGGTTTAACGGTGGAGGAAACAACCAAAACCCACTTCCCGTCGAACTCACCTCCTTCACAGGCAACTGCGACGAAGATAAAATCGCAATCGAGTGGAAAACAGCTTCTGAACACAACAGCTCTCACTTTGAATTGGAAGAATCAAGAGATGGTGAAAATTGGCAGTTGTTAACTTCGCTTCCATCTGCAGGAAATAGCAACCAAGAGCTGGTTTACAATGCACTGGATAATGAAACGAATGCCGGTAACAACTACTATCGTTTGATTCAATTTGATGTTGATGGAAAATCCAAAGTTTATGGTCCAATCAACGTGGCTTGCAGTGAGGTTGTGAAAGGATACTTCTCAAGTTTCCCTAATCCATCCGGTCAAGCATTCCAAGTGATTGTAAACAATAAAGAATTAGTTGGAAGCGGTTCATTGAATATCGTTGATTCTAAAGGAACTGTTGTAAGCCAAATCGCTGTTGAATTGAAAGATGGCATCAACATGTTTGTGGTGAACGAAGCACTTGCTCCAGGCATCTACTTCATTAACATCACCAACGGTACTAAATCAACTGAAGTAATTCGACATGCTGTGAAATGATTAGTTTTGAATGAAATCAAAAAATGCCCTGCAAGGAATTTGTGGGGCATTTTTGCGTAATAGAGGACACTAACACGCTAAACTATCCTTTCTCAACTCGATTAATCCGTTCGCTATTATGGTTGTTGATTGCAAGTATAAAGTAGAATTGTAATGATTTATCGTTAAATTGAAAAGGAAAAAAATGAATGGATTTCTGTTAAGTTTCGGCTGCCACTAAAGTTCTATCTTAAAAAGTATAAACCTGAGTTCGATTTATAAAATTGGATGAATATAATCAGTTATTTGAAATATTTTTTCGGATAAGAGATTTCAAAATCCGTTTTGTTTTTCCTGAACCATATTGTTGAGTTATCTTCATCAATTCAGTCAAATTATACTCTTTCAATTTTGAAGGTAGTTTATTTATAGCAGAATCTTGTTCATCGGCCAGATATTCCAAATGATTTAATAAATCTACCAGAAGAAACTCCTTGGTGACAGTCTTTGGAAAAAATGTTTTTAACTTAAACTCAAAGTGCTTACCGTTCAACTCAAATTTTCCTTTTCGTTTATGATTGTAAACCCAAGTGATGTTATACAATTGAGTTAATCCAAATCCAAGATTGTTATATGAGTTTGGAGACAATAATAGAAAATCCTCATCTTTTAAAAAACGCTTGATTAGTGTTTGATCGTCAGGAGGAACGATACCAAATTTTGATTTTCGAGGAGCATAATACAATCCTTGACTCACTTTAATTAGGGCTTGCTGAAAAACTCGAACCTATTGATTTATAGCAATATAAAGCAGTAATTGAGATTACAAGCGCAAGGTTTTCGAGTTGTTTTCTGGAAAAAACGTGCATCTCG
>JBIIVA010000042.1:0-15703 GCA_044339705.1 Crocinitomicaceae bacterium | reverse complement strand
CTTGACATCAATGCAAACTACTATTGTAGAGGAACCAAATTCTTTTGCGGCATTTTTAATGAAATCAACATGAGCTGAAGCGGAGTTAATAACCACTTTTTCGGCACCAGCACTCGTCACTTTTCGAATATCTTCAATCGTTTTGATACCACCACCAACAGCAAATGGCATATTAGCCTCCTCACCTACTTCACGCACAAAATCAAGTGATATCAAACGATTTTGTTTAGTAGCCTCAATATCTAAAAACACCAATTCATCTGCTTTCATCTCGTTGTAAATACGTACGGCATTCATCGGATCTCCAATGTAGGTGTAATTTTTAAACCCAATCGATTTTACCAAACCTTGATTTTTTAATAAAAGTACCGGAATAACACGAGGACGAAACATGCTTGTAAAGTTAAGCGCTATCTATGACATCTCAAAGAAAACTCGTCTTATTAGGAGATTAAACCCAACTTTTGTGTAAATAACCTATATTTGCACAGTTGTTATTTTTTTGTAAATTATTTTCTATGAAAACCGAAATATTTAATTTTTTAAAGGATAGAGTTGGTTCATACTGTTCAGAGCACATTCAAGGTTTTGGAGGTTGGCTAAATGGAAAAATTTTATCCCTATCAGATGAAGGTGATATTGAATTAGCTTTTGAAATCAGAGCGGAAATGTTAAATCCCATGGGAACAATTCATGGGGGAGCTCTTGCATCATTGCTAGATGAAGCCATGGGTATGCAACTTTTTATTAAAAGCAACAATGATGAAGCTTTTTTTGCTATTAATTTAATAGTGGACTTTGTTAAAAGCTCAAGAATCAGTGAGAACTTGATAGCTAAACCCGAAATAGTTAGAATTGGTAAAAAATCAGCAAATCTCAGGTGTAATGTCTACAACGATGATGGTCAGTTAGTTGCACATGGATTTTCAAATTTTCACAAACTAACCTAAATAGAACCCAAAAATGTGATTTCTATTTAGGGTCTACCGAAGAACTCGAATATTCTGATTTAGAATAATATAGATAAATAATTCGCATTTCAAGTACAAAGTTATAGAGCCATTTTCTTGAAAAAACGTGCATCTTGATTTTCGAAACTCTATTTATTGTTAGATAGCCAGAAAAGAATCATCTTCTTCGATATAGTCAAATCGACATATTCGTATATGTCTTCATGAACTTGGCCAAGTCCAACATAACTATCGGGATAATCCTTTCATGACTTTTTAGCTTCGCTGCTATTATCGAAATCAGCAGACCCTGTGTTGTTTTCAAAAGTATCTAATTTTCGAAAGAAGAATTAGTCGCTTTCTAGCTAGTTTCCTTTGAATTACAACAAAGATAATCAGTGTGAAAATGCGTCTGAAATTAATTATGTTATAAACCTAGTCATCAGAAAAAACTCAAAGTGAAATGGAATTTCAAATAAGAATTGTGCCTATTGAATAATAAAGTATGGGTTCGAACGGATTGAATTAAATCATATTGAACCAAATCCAATATATTTGTGCCGTGAAGATTGTGATTATCGATTACCAAATGGGAAATATTCATTCCGTTGCTCGGAAATTGAAAATTATTGGTGTAAATTATGAAATATCAAATAATCCAGAAATTATAAACCAGGCTGATAAATTGATTCTACCAGGTGTTGGTCATTTTGGAAGAGCAATGCAACAACTTTCGGAATCTAATTTAATTTCAGTATTAAACGATGTTGTATTAAATCAAAAAAAACCAATTTTAGGTATCTGTCTGGGTATGCAGCTATTAGCAAAATTCAGTGAAGAAGGAAATGTCAATGGACTCGGTTGGATTGACGGTCAGGTCGCTCGTTTTCGAGTAAAAGATAAACTCCGATTCAAAATTCCGCACACCGGTTGGAATCAAATCCAGATTTGCAAGGAAAATCCAATGAATCTTGGATTAACTAATGAATCTGAATTTTACTTTGTTCATGCCTATTATTTTCAGGCGAACGAAGAATCGGATGTGCTACACAAATCAACCTACGAGCAGGAATTCGTTTCTGCAGTTCAAAAAGACAATATCGTTGGTGTTCAATATCATCCGGAGAAAAGTCATGATGTTGGGGTGCAATTGATAAAGAACTTTGTTTTTGAGTTTTAAACTAATTTCAATAGTCATTCCCCTATTTTCTTGATCTTGTCTTAGCATCAATTACCCTCCACAATACGAATCTCCTCCTCCGTCAAGCCATACAGCTCATACACCATCTTGTCTATTTCTTTGTCTGTTTGGTCGATTTCAGCTTTCAGTGCGAGCGCTTTCTTTTTGTTTTCTTCGAATAATTCCATCCACTCAAACTCGTCTTTTTTGGTGAGTGGCGTGCCTTTCGCTGTTTTGATGGCTTTGTTGAGTTCATCAATGAAGTTTCCGAACTTGAATTCGTACCACAATTGAAGTTTTTTGCCAAGTTTAATTTCCGTAAACCTTGATTTCAAGTAAGTTTTAAATTTACTTTGAGTTGAATTTAATCCTTTGATTTGCTCAATTTGTTTTTTTGCCAGTTCTTCCAATTTCTTCTTTTCTGATTTATAAGGATAAGGTAGTTCAAGCAATTGCGAACGTTTCACCTTTGGAAAAGTGATTTTGTTATCGGAAAAAGTATTTTGAAAATAATAAAAGAGCAATTTTGAATTTAGAATTGGTAGGAGAAATAACAGTTCATGTTCTTTCAATTTTCTATTTATTATGTAAGTAGTCTGGTCAGTGTAGTAATGTTCTGAATCGTAACAAGTAATAATCTTTTTACCTAAAATTTGCCTTGTTATTAATTTTTCCTGTTCAAATATTTCCTTTGATCTAAAAGCTTGATTTGTATATAACTTTTCATTTTCAAGTTTGTAATCAATGTATACATCATCAAAGTTTAGTTGATATTCAGAAATGTTTTTACCTAAAATAAATGGTTTGTAATTTTCATTTCGCTTCTCTTTAAATAAAAGCTCCTTTCGAACTTTAATTCCATTTTTCACTTCAAAGAATTCACCTAATTTCTTTTGTTCATTCATCTTCTTGATAATCGGAATAGCCGAATTGTCAATCTTTTCGTTTATTAAATAATTCTGTTCAACAAACGTTTTTTGGACAATTTCTTTTTCTAAACGAAATTCTGAATTATCCATTCTAAAAAATTTGACATTGTTTTTGTTTCTGTAACGTGAAATAAGAAAAACTACAGTTTTAACACTTGCATCATCAAAAACATCTTTATCACTTGTAGCTACTAATTCAAGTGAATAATTCTCTAAGATGAACTTTCTTAAAACAATGTCATAATCATTTGTAAGGAAAACAGATGGCGTAATAAATGACAATTTCCCATTTTCATTAATCAATTTACATGATTTCTCAATAAACAATTTGTACAGGTCCAATTGGTATGATGTAGTTTGATAATTATTTAGATAAAAGTTTTTTTCTTTCTCGGAAAACAAATCTCTACTTCTAACATAAGGCGGATTTCCAATCACCACATCAAAACCTCCTTTGTATTCGGGTTTGAAGCAGTCTTCGTAGGTTTTTACAAATCCAAGAATGATTTTTTCGAGTTTTGGGTTTTTGGGTAAATCGTGTTTGACCTTGTTGTTTTCGATGTAGTTGTAGGTATTCCAGAATTGTTCGTCGGTAGTGATGGGTTTGCAACCGAATTTTTGCGTCCAGAAACTATTTTGTTTTTCTCCGCGCGGTGTCGTATGTCCGCATCCGTCAAGGGAGCCGGCTCCCTTGGTGCAGAAGTCTGCTACTATCGTTTTTCCCCGAAAAATATTCACCGCTCTTCCTGTTTTTGCTTTAATCTTTTGCATAATCTTCGGAACTTCCTCTTCCTCACACACCAACAAAATATGCATGTGATCCCAACAAAGATTGAAAGCTGCAATATTCAGTTTATCTTCCTTTACAATTTCAGCCACTGTGGTTGCAATCAATTCCTCCTCTTCTTTGGTCATTGGAAAAACTTCAGGATCAGGTTTTGTTCCGTTGAATCGTCGTTCGCGCGCTTGGTATTTTATCATTCGTTCCGATGTGCGGCTGTCGTGAATACTGGTGGTAATGTGAAAAGGGAATTTTTGTTTTTCTTTGAATACCGTTGGAAATTCTTTCTCCCAAGAAAAAGCTTTATCTCCCGCCACTTCGGGGTCGTCAATAAGCGAGTTGCCGCATTTGATGTTTTTGTTCAAGGAGTTCAATTTTCGGCCTTTCTGTGCCGTGCGCAACCACAAAGAAAGCTTGGCAATTTCCACACTTTCGTCGTTCAAATCCACGCCAAACAAGTTGTTTTCTAGAATACTGTTTTCCACATCGCTTAAAATCAAACTATCACCCATCAATTTGGCTTGCAATTCGTCCACATAACGATGTTCGGCAATCAGAAATTCAAGTGCTTGGTTCAAAAACGCTCCCGAACCACAAGCCGGGTCACAAATCGTAAGTTGCAACAACCACGCTCTGTATTCATTGAGTTTGTCTAAATGTGCTTTTTTGGTTTTGGTTTGTATCTTTTTGTCGTTGGTGTAATCTTCATCCACCAAGTTCAATTCGGCTTTTTTCTCTGCACATAATTTCCCGACCGTATTGTCAACGATATATTTCGTGATGTATTTTGGGGTGTAAAAAACTCCGTCTTTCTTGCGCCTGGTCTTAGTTTTGTCAACCGTTCCGCCTTCAATCTCGGATTTAATTTCGTCAATTTCGTTGAGTGAGTTTTCAAAAATATGTCCCAAAATGTTTACGTCCACATCGCTGTCAAAGTCGTAATGACTCATTTTTTCAGTGTGCACGTGCAACACTTCATCGTCGATTTTCACATGGTCCAAAACTTCATCGGGCACAAATAAACCTCCATTGTAGGCAAAAATTTCAAATTCAGCCTCAATGGCGTCGCCTGTTTTCTTTCCAAACGCTGGCAAAGTCACTTTCGCGCCCACGTTCAAATCGTTGAAATATACCTTGTAACGCTCGTACAACGAAACCGTCATTCGCATTTTCATCAAGTTTTTCCATTCTTGATTGATGCGAAAAATCAAATTTGTAGGAAGCAGCAAACGGTCCTCTGCAAAGAAAATGAATAGAAAACGATCGAGTAGTTTTTGCGTTTTTTTGAAAAGTAACAATTTGTCAATTTCCGGGTTTAGTTCCACCAAATTTTGATACAAAGCGCGTTTAAATTCCGAATAATCTTTGTAGAGTTTTTTGGTGATAACATCTTCTTGCGAAACGGATTCATCTTTCAATCGCTTCGGTAAATTTTGTTGAATGCTTGGTAAACTCAAGCACAAATACAACAAATTGAATTGTTCCCGATTGAGGGTGAATAAGTTAAATTCTTCGTAATCAATTGAATTGTCGATGTAGAAACGCAATTTTTCAAAGTTGGAAGTAATCACGTAAACACATTCAGGCTGATTATTTTTGTAGCCAAAAGCCTGCGTTTCGATTTTATTCAAATCCGTGGTTTCAGTTCCTTTCAGTTCAATTACTGCAACTGCTTTCCCTTCAAAAACAATAGCTCCGTCGGCTTTTTTGCTGTTGCTTGTATTTTTAAGTTCTGTTGTTAGATTGAAATTCGGTTCGGGATTGAGTGTGTAGCCAAAAATATGTCCAAACAATTCGCGCAAAAAACCCTCTTGAAATTGTTCTTCTTTGGAATTTCGAATGTTTTGTTGTCGAACGGTATCGTGAAAATAGGCGGAAAAACGTTGAAATGCGGAATCAACCTCGATTGAATTTAATTCTAATAAATGCTTTTTGATTACCGTTTTTTGAAATAATGCCATTTTGAAATTTGCTCAATTGTGTAATCAAAGATAAGTTATTTTTAAGTCCAAAGTTCTTGTGAAAATTGAATTTTACGTGAATTTTAAACAGAAAACAAAAGAATGAATAACTTTATTTTTTTATCATTTCAGATTTTGAAAATATGCAACAACACGAATACATTCTATCCAATTCCGGATTAAACCAAAAAGCTGTTTCAAACACACTTCAATTATTAAATGAAGGATCGACAATTCCTTTTATTGCGCGCTATCGAAAAGAAATGACTGGAGGATTGGATGAAGTTGAAATTGCTCAAATCAGAGATTTAGCGAAGAAATTCGAGGAAATTACGGCACGGCAGCAAACCATTTTGAATGCGATTGAAGAACAAGGAAAACTTACTTCCGAATTAAAAGAGAAAATCTCAACCTGTTTTGAAGCGACTTTACTTGAAGATATTTATTTGCCTTACAAACAAAAGCGACTGACCAAAGGAGAAAAAGCCAAGAAATTAGGATTGGAGCCATTTGCTAAAATGATTATGTCGCAACGTGGAGGTCAACCAGAATTGATGGCTGAAAAATTTGTGAAAGGCGAAGTTTTGGATGAAGATATGGCCTTGGAAGGAGCTAAAGACATTATCGCTGAATGGATTAACGAAAATACAGTTGCTCGTTCGCGAATGCGTCAGATGTTTCAACGAAAAGCACTATTGGCTTCCAAACTAGTGAAAGGAAAAGACGAGGAAGGATCGAAATACCGCGATTATTTTGATTTTTCTGAACCGCTTTATAAATGCGCTTCCCATCGTTTATTGGCTTTAATTCGTGCGGAACGCGAAGGGATTATTTCATTGAAATCGCAACCAAATCAGGAAGAAGCCATTGAATCATTGGAACGATTTTTTGTGAAAGGTAATGATGGATGCAGTGAAATTGTAGCTGAGGCCTGCAAGGAATCCTACAAACGTTTGATCTGTCCGTCGCTTGAAAATGAAATTTTGAATGAGGCGAAGGAAAAAGCGGACAAAGAAGCCATTAAAATCTTTTCTACCAATTTACGACAGTTATTATTGGCACCGCCGTTGGGTTCAAAACGCATTTTGGCCATTGATCCTGGTTTTCGCACTGGTTGCAAAGTCGTTTGTTTGGATGAATCGGGCTCATTGCTCATGAATCAAACCATTTATCCGCACCCGCCACAAAATGAAAGTGCAGCAGCGAAAGCTAAAATTGCTCAATTGGTTGAATCCTACAAAATTGATGCGATTGCAATCGGTGACGGAACGGCCGGAAGAGAAACGGAAGCTTTGATTAAACATATTCGCTTCAATAAAGAAGTTGAGGTGTATGTTGTTCGAGAAGATGGTGCTTCTATTTATTCAGCAAGTTCCATTGCCAGAAAGGAATTCCCGGATTATGACGTGACCGTTCGTGGTTCGGTTTCCATCGGAAGAAGGCTTATGGATCCCTTGGCTGAATTGGTGAAAATTGATCCCAAATCAATAGGAGTTGGGCAGTATCAACACGAAGTGAATCAGACATTATTGAAAGATGCATTGGATGATGTGGTAATTTCAGCGGTGAACGCAGTTGGTGTTGATTTAAATACAGCGTCTCCTTACTTGCTGAGTTATGTCTCCGGTCTTGGACCTGCTTTGGCTGAAAACATTGTCGCTCACCGCTCGGAAAATGGAAAGTTTGAATCACGTGAAGAATTGAAAAAGGTAAAACGCCTTGGAGACAAAGCCTACGAACAAGCAGCGGGCTTTTTGCGCGTGCGTGATTCTAAAAACCCACTCGATAATTCATCTGTTCATCCGGAGAGTTATGGTTTTGTCTCGCAAATCGCAAAGCATGTCAATGTTGATATACAGGAATTAATTGGCAATTCGCAATTATTAGACGGCTTGAAAAAAAGCGATTTTCCACAAATTGACAGTTACACTTTTGATGACATCATTAATGAACTCAAAAAACCCGGACGAGACCCACGCAAAATGGCGAAGGTTTTGGAGTTTGATCACCGAATTAAAACCATTGATGACTTGAAAGTTGGAATGACGTTGACCGGAATTGTTACGAATGTAACCGCTTTCGGAGCTTTTGTAAATATTGGTATCAAAGAAAATGGCCTGATTCACAAATCAAATTTAGCAGAAACATACGTGGATGACCCGGCTAAATTCATTGCATTGCATCAACACGTCGAAGTTCAAGTTTTAGAAGTAGATGCTGCTCGAAAAAGAGTGGGATTGAAAAAGGTTTGTTAGGTCGAGATCTTTCTCTTTTTATTTCTAAAAAGATTTTAAGGTTTATTAGGTGGATTTCAACGATTAAATAAACCATTTAACGACTCATTAAAATAAGTATTGTCCTAATTCATGAATTCAAAAAGAAGAGAAAAATTCTCAAGCATTAATATAAAGATGATTTACTTGACAGCAGCTTTTTCCTGATTCTACAGAAATTGGTTCATTCACGAAAAAACAATCTGCACACTTCTGTTTTCGATTTTGAATGAATTAAGCCATGAAAAAATCGTCTCAAAAAAATATAAATGTAATTGGCGATTTACTTCGCGGCTACTAAGACGATTCAAAATGACCGTTGAAAACAATTAAACACGTACAAAAAAACAATTTTATTCTTGTTTTTTTTTTGTGCAATGCTTTGGATTCGAAAATTTTATCATAAATTCGAATCGTAATGTATTTTCAACCCTTTAAAATTGTTGATTTAAGTTTTTTATGACCAGTATTTTTGTTGCCAAATTAGATTTTGGTGTAACGAGTGAACAATTAAGGAAAATGTTCGAACAGCATGGTAAAGTTTTCAAAGCAAACGTTGCCACAGACAGAGAAACAGGTAAATCAAGAGGTTTTGCTTTCGTTGAAATGCCCGATCGAAACGAGGCTTTGAATGCCATAAAGGCTTTGGATAGCCATGTGGTAAATGGTCGCCCCATGACGGTTAAAGAGGCTGAGGCACGTGAAAATCGAACTCCTCGTCCAGCAAATAACACCACGAACCCTCCAAGAACAGAAAAACCGGCGTTCGAAAATAAATCCACAGACAATTTTGTTCCTCCCATTTCCGATATTCCGCTAAAAAGTGAACCTCGTAAAAAACTAATTAAAGACAAAAAAACGATTGATTCGGATAGTGATAATCGATCAAAAAAACCGAAAATGAATGCATACAAGAAAAGTGGTAAATCCAATCGCTTTTTTGATGATGACGATGAAGATTTTGACGATGACTTATTTTCTTACAAGAAAAAAGACGAAGAGGACGATTTTTTCGATGAAGAAGAGGACGATGAAGATTTCTAAATAGTGTCCATTTAGCTACGAAATTGTACCTTTGTAGCACATGTCTTCTAATTACGCCACTCATTTAAAACATCCCGTATTTAAAGTTGTTTCTCAATATATTCTGGAACACAATCTAGAAGCATATGTAGTAGGTGGATTTGTGAGGGATTTATTATTAGACAAACCATCAAAGGATATTGATATTGTCGTTGTTGGAGATGGAACTGTTGTTGCCAAAGAAGTTTCCGAAATACTCCGAGTAAAATCACTTAGCATTTTCAAGAACTATGGTACGGCCCACTTCAAGTACAAAGATTTAGATATTGAATTTGTAGGTGCTCGAAAAGAATCATACGAATCGAATTCAAGAAAGCCTTATACAGAAAAGGGAACCTTAAGGGACGATCAGTACCGAAGAGATTTCACGATCAACGCGTTAGCTTTAGATTTGAGACCTGAAAGGTATGGGGATCTTGTTGATCCATTTAATGGGTTGGATGATTTAAAGAACGGAATAATTCGCACACCACTCGAACCTGAAGTTACATTTAGCGACGACCCGCTGCGTATGTTACGAGCAATACGTTTTGCGACTAGACTCAATTTCAAAATTGAGAACACATGTTTGGAGGCAATCAAAAGTCAATCTGCTCGATTGGAAATAATATCCAAAGAGCGTATTTCAGATGAGTTGAATAAAATTATTCTAACCGAAACACCATCTCGAGGATTTAAACTTTTGAATGCAACACATTTACTACATCAATTTTTTCCGGAAATGATTGCCTTGCATGGAATTGAAACCATAAACGGAAAAAGTCATAAAGATAATTTCTTACATACACTTGAAGTACTTGATAATTTAGCAGAGAATTCCGAAAATTTATGGTTGCGATGGGCAGCAATCCTTCACGATATTGCCAAACCTCCAACTAAACGATTTGATGAAACGGTTGGTTGGACTTTCCACGGCCATGAAGAGATTGGCGCTAGGATGGTTCCAAAAATATTTCAGCGTTTAAAACTTCCGTTGGATCAGAAAATGAAGTATGTTCAGAAATTGGTTCGACTTCACCTCCGCCCTATTGCTTTGGTTAAAGGATCTGTTACCGATTCGGCAATTCGTCGACTGCTCAATGAAGCAGGAGATGATATTGAAGATTTGATGCTTCTTTGCAATGCTGATATAACCTCAAAAAATGAATTCAAGGTAAAAAGATACAAGCAGAACTTTGAATTGGTATCCCAAAAACTTCGTTTAGTAGAGGAAAAAGATCGCATTCGAAATTTTCAACCACCGGTTTCAGGCGACCTCATTATGAAAACCTTTGGAATCGGCCCTCAAGCTGAAATTGGAATCATAAAAAGTCAAATTAAGGAGGCTATTTTAGAAGGAATTATTTCTAACAATTATAATGAAGCTGTTCGTGAAATGTTGCGAATAGGGAATGACCTAGGATTGTCAGTAAAAATGATTCCTGAATTAAAGAATTGATTAATTTTATAATTGAACAAAAACTAAGTTATGCCTGGTTTAAAATTTAGAATTTTATTGGATTCAGATAAAAACGAAGAAATATTCCGAGATATTCTGATTGCTGACTCGGATAACTTTGAATCCTTGTATCATGCCATCATAAAAGCCTTCAAGTTCAAAGGAGATCAAATGGCAAGTTTTTATGTTTCTAACGATCAATGGGACAAAGGCCACGAAATTAGCTTGATGGATATGTCTTATGACGATGATTCCATCGATTCGCCTGCTGCAGTTATGAAAAGTGCAATCATCAAGGATTTTCTTGAAGAACCTGATCAAAAGTTTATTTTGGTCTATGATTTCATGCGCATGTGGATTTTTTTAATTGAATTAATTGGCTTTGACCGCAATGATCCAAAAGCTCCTGAATTACTTCTATCAGTGGGAAATCCTCCAATGGAAGAATCAAGAGAGGAAATTGACGAGGAACTTTTTCTTGGTGAAGAAATTGAGGAGGATGAAGATGAATTGGGCTTCAATGACTTTGACGACGATTATTCAGACGATGATTTGAACGATTACAACGAATACGACTATTAATTTGATGAATACAAACTCCAACGATCCAATTGGTCAGGCCATTTTGGATTACTCGAAAAATAAAAAACCTTTCGACATTGTGGTAAGTTCGGACATTTGCGAGGATGATATCATTCCAATCGAAGTTCTTTTCCGAAGTTTCAAAGACATGCCAGAGATTGAAAAAAAAGCAATCAAATTGTGTAAAGGGAATGTGCTTGATGTTGGCGCAGGTGCAGGGATTCATTGCCACGAATTAATTAAAAACGGGTTGAAAGTACACGCCATTGATTCATCTCAAGGAGCTGTTGATTATCTGAAATCGATCGGCATTCCATCAACCGTGAGTTCATTTGAATCATTCTCAAGTTCAACCGAATTTGATACCATTTTGATGATGATGAATGGAATCGGGATTGCAGGAACTTTATCCAACCTCGAAAATACCTTAGTTAAAGCTAAATCACTATTGAAAAAAGGTGGTCAACTTATTTGTGACTCATCAGATATTCGATACTTATATGAAGATGAAGATGGAAGCATGTGGATGGATTTAAATTCTGAATATTACGGCAATTTCAAATTTCAAATGCATTACAAAAAAATATCAGGACCTTGGTTCGATTGGCTTTATGTGGATTATGATAACCTTCACCATGTAGCAAAAAAAGTTGGGTTTAAATCAGTAAAAGTTTTGGATCAAGACAATCATTTTCTAGCACAGTTAACGTTGTTGTAAATGAAACTTCTTTTTTCATTAATTTTTTCTTCGTTATTTCTTTTTGGTGGACAAAGCCAAATTGAAAAAAGCGCACTTCTTTGGGAGGTGAAATCAAAGGATACTAAAAGCATCTCTTATGTTTTCGGAACAATGCATTTAATGGATGCCGATTTATTTTTGTTCCCAAAAAAACTTGAAAAAACATTACTTAAAGCTGATGTTTTATGTATGGAAATTGTAAGTGTAAATCCAAATTTATCTCCCGATGCTTTATTTATGAAAGACAAATCTTTATCGGATCTATTTAGCATTAATCAAATGGACTCCATACACAATTGGGCTGAAAGTAATTTATTGATGAAAAAGGAACAATTTGATGAAAATTTTAAAAATGCCAAACCTTTTCTTTTAATGCAATTTATTTTGCAAGCCTCTTTACCAACAAATTCAAAATCATATGAAAAAGAATTTGAAGCACTTGCTGATCAAAAATTAACCTTGAAAGGACTTGAAACTATTGATCAACAATTGAATTTATTTGATGGATTTATTGACAAGGATCAAGTAGAAATGGTCATGAGTACGTTGCGTAATGAAGAAAAATCAAAAAAATCATTTGAAGAAATGCAGCAAATTTATTTAACACAAAACTTGGATGATCTATATGCTTTTGTGAAAAAAGAAGCTGATTCGCCTATTGGAAATTCAAGAAAATTTCTAGAAGATCGCAATCTGAACTGGATTCCTAAAATGAAAGAGTTGATGAAAACACAAAGTGTTTTCTTTGCAGTCGGAGCAGCTCATCTTGCAGGCCCTGAAGGCGTCATTGAACTTTTGATTAAAGAAGGATATCAGTTAACACCCATAAAATTATGAAGAGATTAATTACCCTTTTTTCTTTGATTATGATTTTATCTTCATGTAAAACGTATTCGAAGGAGGATAAAATTGGTTTTGATAAATCGATTAAAAAGTACATCCAAAAAAATAATGTATCTATCCAAAAGACTTCCTCTGGACTTTACAAAAAGCGATTATCCCAAGGAGTTGGTCAAATTGTTCATTTTACAGATAGCGTCAGTGTTACTTACACTGGAAAACTATTAAATGGGAAAATTTTTGATCGTCAAACTACACCTCAAACATTTTCTATTCGCGGATTAATTGCAGGATGGAAAGAGGCTTTAGTTGGATCGAGGATAGGTGATAAATGGTTATTGATCATTCCACCACAATTAGGTTACGGACAAAATAAACTGGATGACATTCCGATAAATTCGATTTTAGTTTTCGAAATAAAAATCGAAGGTGTAAAATAATGATCGAAATTGTTGTCAATCAAACTTCATTTCTTATTTTTGAGCTGCAAAAATTTACACAAACAATATGAGCGTTTTAGTTAATAAAAATTCGAAAGTCATCGTTCAAGGTTTCACAGGAAGCGAAGGCACATTTCACGCAGGACAAATGATCGAATACGGCACAAATGTCGTTGGAGGTGTTACTCCTGGAAAGGGAGGTTCATCTCATTTGGATCGTCCAGTTTTCAATACTGTTGCGGAGGCTGTTCAAAAAACAGGAGCCGATGTTTCAATCATTTTCGTACCACCTGCTTTTGCTGCTGACGCTATCATGGAAGCCGCTGAGGGTGGAATCAAAGTTATTGTTTGCATTACTGAAGGAATTCCGGTGAATGATATGGTGAAAGCGAAAGAATATATTAAAGGATTCAACTGTCGATTAATTGGTCCAAATTGTCCGGGCGTAATTACTGCAGGAGAAGCGAAAGTGGGCATCATGCCTGGATTTGTTTTCAAAAAAGGAAAAGTTGGAATCGTTTCAAAATCGGGAACATTGACCTACGAAGCTGCCGATCAAGTTGCAAAAGCAGGAATGGGAATTACTACTGCAATTGGAATTGGTGGTGACCCAATTATTGGAACCACAACGCGAGAGGCTGTCGAATTATTAATGAATGATCCGGAAACAGAGGGAATTGTTATGATTGGAGAAATCGGTGGAAACTTGGAGGCAATTGCTGCTCGTTGGATTAAAGAGCACGGAACAAAACCAGTAGTTGGATTTATTGCGGGTGAAACTGCACCAAAAGGTAGAACCATGGGACATGCAGGAGCAATAGTTGGTGGTGCTGATGATACAGCTGAGGCGAAAAAACGAATCATGCGCGAATGTGGAATTCACGTAGTTGATTCACCAGCACAAATTGGAGCGAAAATGGCTTCTGTTTTAGGTGTTACTGCATAAAATGTTAATTAGATAAACGAAAAGCGACCTCGAGTCGCTTTTTTTATAGCAATGAATCAAGCAAAAGATCAATTTGAGTTACCTCTTAAGTTAAGACGGTTTGAAAACCTCCACATTATCTTTTGGTTATTAAAAGACATGAGTTGGAGCATGGGTTGGCGCGTCACGGGAATTATTATGATTATCCCCACTCTTTTAATTTCCATTTACATGACCAGAAAATTCAAAGAAAATCCATCTGAATGGTATCACAACCTTGCCGTTATTTGTTGGATTATTGCCAATAGCTATTGGATGATTTCCGAATTCTTTGGATTCGAAGAATTAATTATTTTAAGCTGGTTGAAATGGGTTCATTTGGCGTTGGTTCCATTTTTACTTGGTCTGATTTTCATTGCATATTACTACCTTTTTGTAAGAAAATCTAAAGAAACTTAGTCAAATTCAAGAATACTTACATGCGATGAAGACAGATAGTACATATCACTTGATTTCAAACTATAAAAATGAGTTATTAATTCTTCTTTTTTCAAGTTTACTGTTTTTACCTTTCCTCGGAAATATTCACCTTTTCGATTGGGATGAAATCAACTTTGCTGAATGCGCCCGGGAAATGATTGTTTCCAAAGACTACTTGAACGTTCAAATCAACTTCCAGCCATTTTGGGAAAAACCTCCACTTTTTATTTGGATGCAAGTAATAAGCATGAAAATTTTTGGTATTAATGAATTTGCCGCCCGATTTCCAAATGCTATTTGTGGTGTTGTTTCATTATTGGTAATTTATCGCATTGGAAAGAAACTTAAGGATTCAACTTTTGGATTCTTTTGGGTAATAGCTTACGCAGGAAGCATTTTACCAAGTTTTTATTTTCGCTCAGGAATCATCGATCCTTGGTTTAATCTCTTTATTTTTTATGGTATTCATTTTTTCTTCCAATCATATTCCAAAAAATTTGAGAAATTTTGGCCAAATCTGCTATCTGGTATGTTCATCGGTCTTGCAATTTTAACCAAAGGTCCTGTGGCATTTATCCTATTTAGTTTCGCTATTTTTTTCTTTCTCTTTTTTCAAGTTTTCTCGTTAAAGCTAAAGGAGCGTGAGTTTTCATTGAATAGAGATCAACTCAAACTTTTTGTAAGCGGCAAGTTTTTGTCAAGTGCTTTTCTATTTTTAATTGCATTGAGCTTGTTCGGTGGATTTTGGTTCTTCCTTCAATTAATAAATGGTAATTCGCAAGTAGTTTATGATTTTATCATTTACCAAATTCGCTTATTTCAAACTGAGGATGCAGGTCATGGTGGATTTTTTGGCTATCATCTTGTAGTTCTTTTTTTTGGTGTTTTGCCTGCCTCAATCTTTGCTTTTCAGAATCTCATTGGAAATAAAGAGAATAAATCAGACTTATCGGAATATCGATTCATGATGGTTATTTTATTTTGGGTGATTCTCATTTTATTTTCCATTGTCAAAACAAAAATCATACACTACTCCTCCCTAGCCTATTTTCCAATTACATTTTTAGCGTCCATGTTCATCTACCAAATTAAAAATCAAATG
>JBIIVA010000198.1:0-4387 GCA_044339705.1 Crocinitomicaceae bacterium | reverse complement strand
ACTTAAATCTAAAATAGAAGAAGGATCAGCAGTTGCGCCACTCGTATTAATTCCCAGGGATTGCGAATGCGCTGAGGAAGCTACTAACAAACTTCCGATTACTACAACAAATAGTTTTAATTGATTCATGATTTTTGGTTTTTATGGATTAGTTAAAATGGACGCTTTAAGTTTCTCAAATTCAGAACGCAAGTCTTCAATCGCTTTGTTATTCGTTATTTTGAGTTGTTTATTTTCTTCCTCGAGTTCTTTAATTTTTTTGATTAGATGTTGGGTTGTGGAAATATTCAAGGTTGTAAGCGCATCATAATCAACTGATTTGAAATCATTTATTTCTTTTCCGTAAACAAGTATTTGATCTATATTTTTGAAATCATCATTGTTTTGAATTGAAAATTTCTTTGGTGATAAAACTTTTTCGACCCGTGTGAAATGTTGCTTACCGTTGGAAAGATTAATCTGAATTTTATCTCCTTCCTTGAAATCATGTGTTTTTTGTAATTCGATTTCCAACAAACCGACTTTGTTTTCAATGAAATTGGATGTTAGTCCAAAAACGCTGGGTATGTAATTCGTTTTTTCGTAGATGGCCTCAGGATAAACTTTTTCGACTTGCTGAGCTATCACCTTTTTGATGGTGCGTTTATCAAACGAAATGGTGTCGATTAACTTATAATCGGTAATCTCAATTTTACTTAGGATTTCTGCATCTTTTATTTGATTTGAAACACCAAGTATATTTTTTATTCTCATATCCGAGAAATTTGGATTATTGATAGCATAAAATCCTAAAGAAGCAAGCACATCACCTTCAAAATAGGCCACAGTGCTTGGTGCAGCGTTGGTTGTTCCTTCTTGTAAATTAAAACCAAATCGCCTGCCGTTGCCAGTGGCATTAAGCACAGGCCCCACAACATGAAGGCGAGCTTGCGGATTAGCAGTTCCAATACCAACTCTTCCGTCATGTTGAATGACCACTCTTTCTGTCTCTATATTTGATCCATTTGATGTAGTACGGAACTTTATACATGTTCCTTTGTTGGTGAAGGAGAAATTTTCGGTGGTTTCCAGGTATACAGAAGCTCCACCATAACTACTTGGATTTGAATAATCTAAAGCGTCCCTACCGATAAAAGTACTCAACAACTTTCCTGAAGTAGGATAATTAGGCGCAGTAAAGGTCCCTTCTCCTCTAATTCCCATAAAAACCGGATGACCCCCTCCAGATGAGTATGCAAATGCATTGTTCACAGAATAACCATTATTTATTGTATGAATACCTCCTCCAAATACTTCAAGTTTCGCACCAGGCGATGTCGTACCAATACCCACATTGCCACCAAGCGGGTTAATAGCTAAATCTCTGCCGGTATTAGTATTAGTTCTTGCCTGCAAATAGAAAGGGAATGGGCTGGCATTTGTCAAGCCTATGGCCAATTCTGAATCTTCATTTCTTAAAATCTGACCTGCAGCAGCATTCCATGTTAAGGACGGAGCTGTAGTTGAAGGAGCTTCAACATGCAATGTTGCATTAGGGCTTACTGTTCCAATTCCAACATTACCCGAAGCATCCTCAAAAATTGGAGCAACTGTGCATGTTGCAGAAGTACCATTCGATTTTAAAATATAATTGGCTGAAGCACAGCCAACAGGTCCAGCTGGTCCCGTTGCTCCCGTAGTACCCTGAGGACCTGTTAATCCGGTTGGTCCTGCTGGACCAGTCAATCCTGTTGCTCCGGTTGGACCTTGAGGACCGGTTAAACCAATTGGTCCCTGAGCGCCTGTTGCTCCTTGAGCGCCATTAGCACCATTACAAACATATTTGGTTAAAGAGGAATTAACTTCGCTAGGGTCGTCTAAGATTCCGTTATTGTTGGCATCATTTCCAAATTGTAACTTAACACCTCCAGCCGGGCAGTTTACACCAGCGGGCTCGGTTGAAGATAGGATTAAACTTGATCCGCTTATACCTGTATTACAAAGAAAGTTCCATGTGTTAGTAGAAGTTGAATAAAAACTTAAGCATTCTACGTCTGTATCATAAACGATAAGGCCATTTGCCGGACTTGATATAGCGTTTCTTTGTGCAGTTGTTAAACGAGGAACTAAAAATCCTTTTGTTGTTGAATTTAAATCCAACAAACTTGATACAGCAGGATTTGAAGCTGTATTATCTGTAATTAGAACATTTTGTTGTGATAATAATTCATTAAAAAAAATACACCATGTGAATACCAAAATATGTTTTTTCATTATTTACTTTATAAATTATTAAAAATTTTATTCCATTCCATTTGAAATAAGTGTGAAGTGTCCATGTCCTGTGAATTCTTTATTATTCTTGTCTAAAATTTTGTATTTGTAATAATATACCCCATCTGTGGCTGTTTGTCCATTCACCTTTCCGTCCCAGGTTTCGTTTAATTCTTTTAATACGTGCATCACATTTCCCCAGCGGTTGAGAATAATCACTTCGCTTGAAACTGCACCTTTCACCTGAATTCCCCATTGTTCGTTTACATTATCATTATTTATTGTAAAAACATTAGGGACAAACAATTCAAATGGACTTTCAAAGACATTGATGTTCCATGTTTGGTTAATGAAACAACCGTTATTTTCCGCTACTAGTTGTATGGTGTAACTTCCTTCACTGCTATAAACAACAGAAGGAGAGCCCAAAGTGCTGGTTTGTCCGTTTCCAAAGTCCCAAGAAAATGCTGTAGATGGTGTGGTTTGATTTTGAGCTTGAACAGTAAGCGGAGCATTTCCTGAAAGTGTGTTCCAATTTACATCAATTACAGGTAATGGCGTAACTGAAACATCCGCAAAATCGTTTGTAAGATCATTGTTTACACATTCTGAGTCTTCAACTGAACTAACTGTGTAAGTAGTTGATGCATTTGGAGAAAGGGTGATTGTTGCTGGAACAACGGATATGGTTTCAGTGAAAGAGTTTCCGGCATTATCTGTTATCTCTAACAAATAGGGAGCTGAACCTTGCACGTTTATTGGGATTTGAACACTTTCTCCTTCACAAACGGAATACGCGCCTGTCATTGAGGCTAGGGGTGCTGGGCGATGAAGAATGTACGGTTTGGCTGTGAAATTTGGCCAATTAGCAATTGTGAAATCGGTATAACTTCCATTGACGCCATTCGTTGTATTTGGAATGATTGACCAACCCGGAATTGTTTGCAATTGCCATCTAGAAACACCTTGCCATGAACCATCTTCGCTGGGTAAAACCGAAATAGAGATTGTGGCAGGGGCACTTTCAGTTGCTCCAATTTGATGGTAATACGAAGTATTTAGGGCGCAATAAGTATCTAAAGTATTCTGTAAATCGTAATTTTCAAGAGTAGCATCAACGGGAGCAAAGCGTACGTCGTAATTAGTAGAGGTGGTTCCCGTAGGCGTGATGGTAACAGGTCGATAACGATAGATTGGTAAAGATGAACCCACGGGAAATAAGTATGAATTAACGCTATTGGTAGCACGTTGAAAAAAACCTCCATTTAAACTTGAAACCATTCCACCGCTGGTTTCACTTGTTGCTTGACGAGTTACGGCATTTGAAGCTGGATTGAGCATAGAAAACGTGTAGCTTTCAGTTCGTAATTCTCGTTCATTTAAATTGAGATTGCCATTCGAAGTTTGATGATTACTTTGAAATTTAAAATCAGTTCCATTGAGTGTAAGGTGATGAAAATTACTTATCGAGCTACCGCCCAATTCTTGAATACCTCCTTGCAGATAAACGTGACCTGTGATACTTTCAAAATTTGAATTATTGTACCAATTTCCGTTTAGAAACAATTTACCGTCCAAGGTGCAATTGGCATTATTGATAAAGTCATTTTCTACGGTTATCAATGCATCACTATTCGTATCATCTCCCCAAATAACTAACGTTGAGTTACTTGCATTGTTTACGGATCCTGCGACATAAATTTTAGCTTGCGAACTAGCATAAACATAAGCATTATCAATCTGCATTACCTGTGAGTGCAATACACTCAGATTTTGCACGATTACCATGAACAAGAGCAACCTACTGTTATTTAAAGTAGTGGACAGTGAAAATTGAAATGCGAAAAGTTGTACAATTGACATCATTAGGCTTAATTAAAAGGGTTGGTATCATTGCTATACCACATTATTTTTCTGATTTAATGTGAGTTGTTCGTTGATTACATCAATTTGAGCTTTCATGGTTTTGATATCATTAGAAAGAACTTCGTTATTATTTTTAAGATTGCTGTTTTCGCTTTTCAACAGTTCTATTTCAGATTGTTGTTCTTGTACTGCTTTAATCAGATAAGGAGTAAGTTTTCCGTAGTCTATACCCCATGCATTTGTTTTTACATCATCACCACCTACATGC
>JBIIVA010000197.1:0-4391 GCA_044339705.1 Crocinitomicaceae bacterium | reverse complement strand
TCCGATCTATAATAATGGAAAAAGGACTGAGAATTGTTTTCATGGGGACCCCAGAATTTGCGGTTTCGATTTTAGATGCTATTGTGAAAAGTCAACATGAAGTTGTTGGTGTTGTGACAGTTGCGGATAAGCCTGCGGGACGTGGACAACAGTTAAAAGAAAGTGCAGTTAAAATTTATGCAAAAACTCAAAACTTACCTATTCTTCAGCCTGAAAAGTTGAAAGATGAGAACTTTCTTTCGGATTTAGAGGTTTTGAATGCTGATATTTTCGTGGTTGTTGCATTTCGCATGTTGCCGGAAGTTGTTTGGGCGATGCCTCCTAAAGGAACCTTTAATCTTCATGCTTCTCTGCTTCCGAAATATCGTGGTGCAGCACCTATAAATTGGGCAATCTTGAATGGGGAGACAGAAACAGGAGTTACTACATTTTTCATCAATCAAATCATTGATACTGGGAGTATTTTGGCTCAGGAGAAAATAGCCATTTTAGAAAACATGACTGCCGGCGAGTTGCATGACAAATTGATGAATTTAGGTGCAAAACTAACGGTCGAAACACTCGATAAAATTGCAACTAATGAAATTCAAGCTATTCCGCAAGATGAAGAATTGGCTAAAAAATCTCCTCATGCACCAAAAATATTTAAGGCTGATTGTGAAGTTGACTGGAACCAAAATGCTTTAACCGTTCACAATAAAATACGTGGACTTTCACCTTATCCTGCTGCATGGTGTTCTTTATTGAAAAACGGAGAAAAAATAACTTTCAAGCTATTTTCTTCAAAAGTCACCAATGAAGTTGCAGATTCAAAACAAATTAAAAAAGGTTTGGATGGAATTTTATTTCCTTGCAACGATTTTTTCATCAGTATTTCCGAGTTACAACCCGAAGGAAAAAGACGAATGAATTTCAAAGAGTTTTTGGCGGGGAATAACCTTTCTGATTATTCCATTGAACTTTAATTCACTTTTGTTATTTTTTGGATAATTATTCGTTTAAAGTTTTATAGTTTAAAACTTAATAATTCTCCAAATGAAAGCTGTTTTTCTCCTGATTCCAATTATTTCACTTCAAGTGGTTTTCTCACAATATTATGTTCGAACCAAGAAAAATATTGGTGTTTACTCAATGTATAATTTCGGACAAGATCGGGTTCTTCAACCTTCCGTTCAAGTTGGTATTTGCAGTCAATTTGGTCGACATTTCATTCCAGAAATCGGCGCGACCTTTGTTTCCGTAGATCAAGATGCTACTTTTCGCTCGCTCAATGCAGGACTTCAATATCGAACGAGATTACTTAAGATTCACGAACGAAAAAGAGGTGCAAAATGTCAATTTGAACTATTGGATTTATTTGTGGTGCCAGAATATTTTCACACGCCAAATGAATCCTTTCGATTTGCTAAAAACACATTCGCGATGCGTTACGGATTGGCCGTTCATCACTTTGAATCTGGTGGATCTAAAAGATCAAGGGCTTGGTTAACGAAATTGGAGGCTTATCATCGCGCGTATTTTGGTGAAATCAGTTCTGGCAGAAGCGAGTTTGGACTTGCACTTCGAATTCAGCATTTCAAGACGTATGATTTTCTGAGGTAAATTATTTGTGCTCGGATTTAGTCATTTCGTAGTTAATTCGAATGTTTTTTTTCTGCTCTTCTTTTAATTTTTGTTGCTCCTCAGCTAGTCGAACTTGCTCCCAATATTCACCTTCTAAATCCGGTGGTTCAATTCCGAGTTCTTTTTCAATTTCATATTGGTATTTTGGTCGTTGTGGGCCTAATTTTCGGTAATAAAAAGCTAAGAAAATTCCAACGAGCATGCCTGATAGGTGTCCTTCCCAAGAAATATGTTGTTCGGTTGGGAAGATTCCCCAAATCATACTACCGTATATAAAAACGATAAATAGGGATAAAGCCTGAAGCGGTAAATATTTCCGTAAAACACCAGATGTAAAAAGAAATGCCGCCAATGCATAAATCACTCCACTCATTCCGATATGATAGGCTCCTTTATTTTGGGCAAAAATCCAAAGCAGAATTCCGGTTACAAACCAACTCAACAAAAAGACTCGAAGAGCGATTTCGCGATACGAATAGAACAAAAGTGTTAGCAGTAAAAACGTTGGAATGGAATTATTAAGTAAATGTCGAATGTCTCCATGCGAATGAATCCAAGGCATGAAAAATATTCCTTTCAATCCATTCGAAGTTTTAGGCATAACGCCCAGTTTGTGAAAATTGTAAACGAATAAAAAATCAGACCAATACACCAACCACATGATAATTAATACGAAAAGTGCTGGTGGAACAGCATTTCTCAAGTGAGATTCAAAATGAACTTGTTTTTGCATTGACGGAAAATATTTCAAATCCCATGCCTTTTGAAATTTACTGACAGGTTGTCAAAATTCATTTTAACTCCGAAATCATCCTTAATTTTGTATCATGGAAGAAATCAAAAATAAAGTCAAAGAGAGTGGATTGGTTCAGCTTGATCTTGCGGATTTCAAACCAAGAGAAGAAATTGTTGGAATTGACCTTTCAAATCAGCTTTGGCGAGGATTTGTTTTGAAGGAAAAAGATTTCAGAAATTGGATCAAAACTGAGAACTGGGAGCAATATTATGGAAAGGCTGTATTTATTTATTGTTCTGCTGATGCTATTATTCCAACTTGGGCGTTTATGTTGGTAGCTTCTTCACTTAATGGTATTGCCACCATTGCAGTTCTTGGCTCTAAAATCGAACTCGAAAAACAAATCATACAAAGAAACATCGCTAACTTGAATTTGGAGGGATTAAAGGATGGAAAGGTTATTGTAAAAGGATGTAGTGACATTTCAGTTCCCGAATTCGCGATGGTTACGTTGTTAAATCATATTCAACCCGTTGTTTCTTCAATTATGTATGGTGAACCTTGTTCAACTGTTCCTGTTTTCAAACGTCGGAAAATCGACTAATAACTTTGTTTACAATCCAAATTTTTTTTTGGTTCTTTGTTTAATTTTAGCCCTCAATGAACGAAACTCAAATTAAGCCATTACTTCACGTTTTTTACTTAAGTATTATCATCATTAGTCTCGTCATTGGCATGGTAATTTTCAGAACGTCATCAGAAGTTGCATCCTTAGCTGGAACTCCAGATGTTTTTTTCTTGTTTTTTCTCGATAACAGCTCTAAATCCTTGCACCTTGATTACAGAAAGACTTATTTTTGTTCGATAACCACAAAAGAGTCATCTTCATCGTTGCAGTCAAATCGGCATATTCTAGGATACCTTCATGAACTTTTCCCAGTCCCGAAAAGTCATCGGGATAATCTTTTTCTGACTTTTTCAGCCTATCCTATCTAAATGAAGAACTTTAAAGATTTATTTTTGCTTGACAACGAAATTACCTACTTAAATTTTGGTTCATTTGGTGCTTGCCCAAAACAGATATTTCAAACTTACCAAGATTGGCAATGGCAATTGGAACGTGCACCTGTTCAATTCATAGTGAATGAAGCCATTCGAGAACTTGAAAATGTTCGAAAAAAATTGGGACAATATGTCGGTGCTGATTATGAAGATATTGTCATGGTTACGAACCCATCTTATGCTGTAAACACCATTGCAAAATCATTTCCATTAAAAGAAGGCGATGAAATTCTTTCTACTAATTTGGAATATGGAGCCTGTGAACGCGTTTGGGAATACTATTGTGAAAAGTCTAGCGCTAAATTTATCAAACAAAACATTTCGTTACCAATAGAATCTAAAGAGTCATTTTTAGCTGAGTTTTGGAAGGGATATTCTGAAAATACCAGAGCCGTTTACATCAGCCATATTACGAGTGCGACAGGATTAATTTTACCTGTTGAAGAAATTTGTCTCGAAGCAAAGCAAAGAGGACTGATTACGATTGTTGATGGAGCCCACGTTCCTGGTCATATTCCTTTGAATCTGACTGAACTGAATGCTGATGTATACACGGGAGCATGCCATAAGTGGATGATGGGTCCGAAAGGTTCCTCCTTTTTATATGTGAATCGAGCAAATCAATACTGGGTAGAACCGCTTATTATTAGTTGGGGTTACAAAAGTGACTTTTCCTCTAATTCAACATTCATTGATAACAATCAAACGGCAGGAACCAGAGATTACGCTGCTTTTTTAACTGTTTCAAAGTGTTTGGAATTCATTTCTAAAAATGATTGGGAATCCGTTTCAAGCCAATGTAAAAAACAAACACTTTTTCATGGTGGCATACTAACTGATTTAGTTAATACTTTTACTTTAGCTCCAATGCATTCGAATTTTTATGGTCAAATGTTCAGCATTCCAATTCAAACAAAAGATCCTTTGAAATTGAAAGATTTGCTTTTCGAAAAATTTAAAATTGAAATTC
>JBIIVA010000041.1:0-15839 GCA_044339705.1 Crocinitomicaceae bacterium | reverse complement strand
AAATCCCAAACAGCTGCAACATTCAATGATTCATGAAAGTCACCTTCAGATGCTCCGCCATCTCCTGTAAAAACAATTGTTGATTTATTGTTTTTTTGAATTTTGTTTGCAAGCGCAATTCCGTCTGCGATACCAAGTTGTGGCCCCAAATGAGAAATCATTCCGACCAACTTATGTTCTTGTGTTCCAAAATGAAATGAGCGATCTCGACCTTTGGTGAATCCTGAAAGCTTTCCTTGAAATTGAGCAAAAAGACGATTCAAAGGAATATTTCTTGTCGTAAATATCCCCAAATTTCGATGCATTGGAAGAATGTACTCATCTTCATCCATCGCGTAAGCGCATCCTACAGAAATACCTTCTTGTCCCCATCCGGAAAACCACTTTGTGATTTTTCCTTGACGAAGCAGGATCAACATTTTCTCCTCAATCAATCGAGGCTTTACAAGTTTCTTGTAAATAGTTAAAAGCTCTTCATTATCGAATCCCTCACGATTGAATTCAATGTGTCTTTTTTCAAGTGTTTCCATGAAATATTTGAATTTAAAGGAACAAACTAAATCTTCATTCCTTTCACAACTCGTTCCTTGCGTTTTGTTTTTTGAAGTTTTTTGCGAACAACCAACAAATGAGCTGTTCTTGCGCTTCCACGAGTCAGATCAACTTTGTAAGGTTGACCACCATAATTTATTTTAGGTCCTCCCTGTGCACTCCAATCAGCATCGAAAAAGTATCGTTTGCTAACCGACGTTTCAGACTTAGAATTAAATGGAAGGACTTTATTTTCGCCATTCTCAAAGCGCACCTTAATTTCCCCTTTTGTGCCATAACTATCAAAAATGCAGCGCGTTCCAGCTGGAATAATTACAGATTCACTTTCACTACTCGAATTAATAACGAGCGTACCATTGTCTGTAGTATTTGAATTATCAGATCGAGTCTCTTGATTTAAGATAATGGTATGCGATATAAAAAACTGGACTTTACCTAATTTTTCTTCATTATCAAGAGAAAACTCGTCCCTTACTTGAGTTGTGTACGGAACTTTCACTCCGCAAGAACTGAAAAACAACATGGGAACGAACAATAGCACTAAAAATCTCATATTTCTTTTTTTGCAAAATTAAATAAAATGATTTAGAGGAATAGAGGTTAAAGTAATAAATTGTAATTAATTTTGAATAATGCAATTGCTGATTTCTAGAACTTTACTAATCATTTCGTGCTTCTTTTTAACTGCTTGTTCGGCTGAAGGCGACAATGAAACTATTGATTTAGAAAAAATTCGACCTAAATCAGAAATGACAAACAATAAAGTTGTTAAGGATCAAGTCATTGACAGTTCTGAAATTCTACTTCATGCATATGAGAACGATTCAGTCAATTTAAAGTTAACAAAATTGCGCATCAGCAACATTTCACTCTTCTTACATAGATTCCCTCATAAAATTTCAGGTTTGCGAACCTTGATAAAAGAGGATACTATGATTCAAATCCAACATGAATTTTATGAATATGTAGACTCGAATCAAATGAAAAATGCATTTTTCAATTGGTTGGACTGCAATGGAAAACAATGTAAAAGCATCAAATTGTATGAAGAAACGAAAATTGAACCACAAAACCTTTTGGTGATAGTTACTTCCAAATCAATTGATATTTTTAGAAGTCAATCTACTTTAAATTCAGCTGATTGGGTTAATTACATTCGTTTTTCAAAGAAAATAAACGACTTCAAATACATTGTAATTCAGAAAAAAAATCAAAAATCTCAGTGGTTCGAATTCATAAACCACAAACTCTGCCCTAAATCCAAAAAATGAAAATGTTAAATCGTGGATTTATATCCATCAAGCCTAAAACTCAATTTTTAAATTGGAAAGAAAGTCAATCGAAAGAGGAAATAATTGAACCGGAAACCCAAGAGTCAACCATTTATTTAATAGAAGAGGAATTTTGGGATGAAGAAGAAATCCTCAAGAAATATTTCAAGAAAATAGCCAAACAAGAGTTTAGTAGCTCTTCAGAAACGACTGAACAAGTTCCGAAAATTGAAAACTTGGATGATTTTTCTAATTTCTTTCATGCCGAACTTGGAACTTTTGTTTTCGATTTATTAAAAACACCGATTAACATTGAAAAGATTGATTCATAATTTTTTAAACAGCTCTGCATTCAAGTAACTCGAATCACAAGTAACCTCCTCTCCTACCCAGCTAGGAATCTCAATGTTAAATTTTTCAGAAGGCAATTCTATTTCAGCGATAATCAACCCTTTCAGTTTTCCTTCAAACACATCAATTTCCCAAGTTAAATTTTCCTGTTTCAAATAATAACGTTTCTTCGAAAGAACTTTAAGATTAAACCGCTCAATAATGTCGATTGCATCTAATTTGGGTATTTCATACTCAAATTCATCACGAGTAATACCAAGTTGATTTCCTTTAATCGTTAAAAAAGCTTGATCATTTTTCAATCGAATGCGCAATGATTTATTGCGTTCATTGAAGAGATAAGTTTGCTTTATTTCATCAAAAGAACATTCCGATAAAATTGTTTCATGTCTCACTAAAAACTTACGCTCAATTTCCTTCATTTTTCAAACAAAATTAAGAATGCTTGTTAATAGATTGTTACATACCAAGAAAAATAAACAGAATAAAAACCTAAATTTGAATGCGTAAAATGAAAGTATGATTAAACTTCGAGCGAGAACACCGAGATGGGTCATCATTGTCATCGATTTGTTGCTTGCTGCTTTTGCTTTAGGTTTTGCATACCTTATTCGATTTGATTTAAAAGCAGATATCAGCTTAATTAAAAACGAGTGGATGATTTTATCAAAATCCATTTGGTTTTACTTTATTGTTAAATTCGGTATTTTCTATCTTTATAAAATTCACAAAGGTTTAGTAAGATACACCTCTACCGAAGATTTAAAGCGTATTTTTCTAGCAGTTTTAAATTGCAGCTTTATTTTTCTCATTTCAGGATACATCCGATACAAGTTTTTAGACGGCTATTTTTTGTTTCCAATGTCGGTTTTGATTTTGGAATTTTTAGCTGGATTCGCCTTTACCGTTGGCTGCAGATTCATCATGAAACTGCTTTATTTAGAGCGAACAAAGTCAAAATCAGAACAAGAAAACGTACTCATTTATGGAGCGGGGGTCTCCGGACTTATAACAAAAAGAACCATTGAAAATGACCCAAGAAACAATCAAAATGTAATCGCTTTCATTGATGATAATCCGAAATTAGCAGCCACAAGAATTGAGGGAACTAAAGTTTTTAGTTCGAACAAAATCCAAGAGTTAAAAACAGAGTTTGATATTCAGCATTTAATTGTTGCTATTCAAAATCCAAATCCCGAAAAACTAAAAAAAGTTTTGGATGTATGTCTCGAATTAAAAATAATCGTACAAAAAGTTCCTAATCCAAAAAGTTGGGTAAATGGTGAATTCACAACCAAACAGCTATCCAAAATAAAAATCGAAGATTTATTAGGCCGCCAAGCAATTCAGCTGAGCAATAATAAAATTATTGAGGAACTGAAAAATAAAGTGATTTTGGTTACGGGAGCAGCCGGTTCCATTGGAAGTGGTTTGACCAGAGAAATTGCAAAATATAAACCATCACTACTTCTTCTTCTTGATCAAGCGGAGTCACCAGTTTACGATCTGCAATTCGAACTTTCAACAGTCTATCCAAAATTAAATTTCGAGGTCATAATTGGAGATATATGTAATGAAAATCGAATGGATCGAATTTTTGAGTATTTCAAACCTCATGTAATTTTTCATGCTGCAGCTTACAAGCATGTCCCAATGATGGAAATGAATCCTGCGGAAGCCGTTTTAAATAATATCATAGGAACAAAGATTCTTGCAGATTTGGCTTTAAAAATTGGCGTTGAAAAGTTTATTATGATTTCAACCGACAAAGCTGTAAACCCAACAAATGTTATGGGCGCATCAAAGCGTATTGCAGAAATCTATGTTCAAAATAAAAATGAAGAACATAAAACACGATTTATTACAACACGATTTGGGAATGTTTTAGGATCTAATGGTTCTGTTATTCCTTTGTTTCAAAAACAAATTGAAAACGGTGGGCCTGTTACAGTCACTGATGAACGAATTACTCGCTTTTTCATGACCATTCCCGAGGCTTGTCAATTGGTTTTAGAAGCAGGTACTATGGGTAAAGGTGGTGAGATTTACGTTTTTGACATGGGTGAATCTGTCAAAATAATTGATCTTGCAAAGAAAATGATAACCATAAGTGGTCTTGAATTGGGAAAAGATATCGATATAAAAATTACTGGATTACGACCGGGTGAAAAACTGTACGAAGAATTACTAGCCAATGATGAGAATACACTTCCAACGCATCATGAAAAAATTCTAATTGCAAAAACAAGATGGGCCGAGCCATCTGTAATAGCCAAGATAGAAAACCTAGTTAACGCACTAACCATAGACCAAAATATTGATTTAGTTCAAAAAATGAAAGATATAGTTCCTGAATACATAAGTAATAATTCGCAATTTGAAAAATTAGATAAATGAAAGTAAAACCTGCAGAAATTCAAGTAAGATTCGCTGACTTAGATGTTTTAGGACATGTAAATAATGCCGTGTATTTGAGTTATTTTGAAATGACACGAGTTCATTATTTCAAAGAACTTTTAGGAGAAAATTGGGACTGGAAAAAAGCTGGTGTTATTTTGGTTCGAAATGAAATCGATTACATCTCCCCTATTTTCCTTCATCAAAAACCATTCATTCACATGCATCTCATTGAAGTTGGTGCAAAAAGTTTGAAATTAGGCTACGAAATTATTATCGGTGATAAATTACATACCAAAGGTTGCTCTGTTTTGGTTTGTTTTGATGCTGTAACGAATCAAACCATTAAGGTTCCAATACCAATGATAGAAGCTCTCGAAAGCTTAAAAAAATAGTTTATGAAAAAAACAACGATTCTATTCTTTCTAGGTTTTTTTTCAATGAATGGAATTTCTCAACAAATTCCTTGCTACAAGAAAAAACCAATTTGCGATTTTAAAAAAGTCAAGAATTGTAATGAACTTGTTGCATACGACGAGTATTCAAACACTTATTTTTCGAGAAAGATGACATCGGAAGTTTTTAATGGAAATTGTGTTTCCTGTTATCGAAACGGAGTCGTTGAAACTCAAATAAAAATCGTTAATGGCAAACAGGACAGTATCGGAATGAGCTATTACGAATCAGGTTGTCCGCAATCAGAGATGACATTTGTTCTTGGAATCATGGATGGCCCAACAATTTTTTTTTACGATAGCACGGGTAAAAAAGAAGTTGAACAAAATTTTAACATGGGAAAAAAGGAAGGGGCTTTCATTACTTTTCAAAACAATGAAAAAAATGATACCATTAAACTGGAAAACTACAAAAATGACAAATTAGATGGTTTTAAAAAAGACTTCTTTGAGAACGGTAAAGTAAAACGAATCGTTTTTTATAAGGAAGGACTGCCAGATGGAACACACAAGCAATTCAATGAGGACGGAAAAGTAATTGTAGATATCAATTTCAAGGAGGGAAAAAATCATGGCGTTTGGACTTATTACTTTGAAGATGGAAAAGTGGCAAACATTCAAAACTGGAGCAAAGGGATCAAGAATGGTGAATTTAAAACAATGGATGATAAGGGGTTAATCTTAAAACAAGAATTTTTTAAAAAAGGAGTTCCAGAGGGCAAGCACATTGAAAATTATGAAGACGGCAACCCGAAGCATGTTACCCAATATTTGAAAGGAGAAATAGTTGAGGAATACAGTTTCGATAATTACGGAGTTAGAACCGATATCGTTAAACTTCTGGATAAGAATAAAAAATCACAAGAAAAGACTAAAAAAGAAGATGATGATCCTGAGGATGCAGTGAATGAGAAGAAATCAAAAAAGAGGAAAAAAGATTAATTTTTCATCATTTCGAGCGGATTAAGTCTACAACTTGTAGGATACACCCAAAGACAATAAAGGGCCACCTAATCCGACCTCTCCACTTATTCCCCAATTGTACCCAAAAAAGTATCTATAGCCATAGCAAATACGCATTGAAAAAGGAAGTATTGCAGCATCTGAACCTTTTAGAGTTTCAATAAACTGATTATTCTCATACCTTGTAATCCAGCGATTATTTGACCCAACTCCAATACCAAAATATGAATCCGATTCAGGGCGCACTGTTTGTAAATGAAAATTCATTCGAAAGTGAAAACGAAATCTTTTGGAAATATCTTGGTTTGTTGACTTTAAATATTCCCACTGACCAGAAATACCATTGTAAATCGTGTCAGTTGTAGATCGTGAAATATTACTGTAATTATAAATTAAATCAAAACCAACACTAATATTATCAGAAAGCATATAGCTGTACCTCATTCCAGATGGAGCAATACCTGAAAATCGAGTGATTTCACCTTCATTCATTTCACCTGTTACGAAATTAACTCCTCCAGAAATACGAGCTGCATTTGGCATTCCTAAATACCCTTCAATCACATGATTCCCAGCAAATAAAATTTGGGAATAACTTCGCCCCAATGAAAAAGCAATTAGGAAACAAAGCAAATATTTCATCTCATCAATTTTGCATCTGCTTAATTAAGTTCAAGGCTGAACCGGCTCTAAACCACTGAATCTGAGAGGCATTGTAAGTGTGGTTTAACTGAATCGTTTCCTTCGTTCCATTTCTATGAATAATTTCTAATGTCAATGATTTACCTGGAGCAAAATCTACCAAATCAACAAAATTAAACGTATCGTCCTCTTGTATTTTATCGTAATCAGAATCATTCGAGAATGTCAAAGCCAACATACCCTGCTTTTTCAAATTCGTTTCGTGAATGCGAGCAAATGATTTAACAACAACTGCCTTCACACCTAAATGTCTTGGCTCCATAGCTGCATGCTCACGAGATGAACCTTCTCCATAATTATGATCTCCAACAACAATAGAAGGAACACCAGCGGCCTTGTAGGCTCTTTGAACTGCGGGAACCTCTCCGTATGCCCCTGTCAATTGGTTCTTCACCTCATTGGCTTTTCCGTTAAATGCATTTTCAGCACCAATTAACATGTTATTTGAAATGTTATCCAAATGTCCTCTGTAACGCAACCAAGGACCGGCCATTGAAATGTGATCGGTTGTACATTTTCCTTTTGCTTTGATGAGTAGTTTCGCATTTTCAATATTCTTACCATCCCAAGCCGGGAAATTTTCCAATAATTGAAGTCGAGAAGAATCAGGCGCAACCGCAACAACTACATTGCTTCCATCTTCAGCAGGAGCTTGGTAACCGTTATCTTCTACATCAAAACCTTTTTTCGGCAACTCGTCACCCACAGGTGGATTTAATTTAACTTGTTCACCTTTGTCATTTGTTAAGGTATCCGTAATTGGATTGAAACCTAGATTTCCAGATATTGCCAAAGCAGCTACCATTTCCGGTGAAGTAACAAATGCATGCGTATTCGGGTTTCCATCAGCTCTTTTCGAAAAGTTTCTATTGAATGAGTGAACGATGGTATTCTTTTCTTGTTTCTCGGCTCCTTCCCTATCCCACTGACCAATACATGGACCACATGCGTTGGTAAAGATTTTTGTTCCCATTTTTTCAAAGTCATCCAAAATCCCATCACGCTCAGCAGTATAACGAACTTGTTCAGATCCTGGATTGATTCCAAATTCTGCTTTTGGGGCAATTCCATTTGCAACCGCCTGTTGAACAATCGAAGCTGCTCGAGCCAAATCCTCATACGAAGAATTTGTACATGAACCAATCAATCCCCACTCCACTTTCATTGGCCAACCATTCGCTTCGGCCTCTGCTTTCATTTTTGAAACCGGTGTTCCACGGTCTGGTGTGAAAGGTCCATTAATATGAGGTTCAAGTTCTGAAAGGTTGATTTCAATTAATTGATCGAAGTACTGAGAAGGATTCTCATAAACTTCCTTATCTCCCGTCAAATGTTCAGCAATTTTATCGGCAGCATCAACCACTTCTTGTCTTCCCGTTGCAATTAAATAACGACGCATAGATTCATCATAACCAAATGTTGAAGTTGTTGCTCCAATTTCTGCACCCATGTTACAAATGGTTCCTTTTCCTGTACAAGAAAGATTAATTGCGCCTTCACCAAAATACTCAACGATAGCACCAGTCCCACCTTTAACGGTTAATATGTCAGCTACTTTCAAAATAACATCTTTGGCAGAAGTCCAACCATTCAATTTTCCAGTAAGTTTAACACCGATTAATTTTGGAAACTTCAATTCCCAAGCCATGCCTGCCATAACATCAACCGCATCTGCGCCCCCAACTCCAATTGCCACCATTCCAAGTCCTCCGGCATTAACCGTATGTGAATCCGTTCCAATCATCATTCCACCGGGAAATGCATAATTTTCAAGAACAACTTGGTGAATGATACCTGCACCTGGTTTCCAGAAACCGATACCGTATTTATTTGAAATAGAAGAAAGGAAATTAAAAACTTCGTTATTTTGATTTAATGATTCTTGCAAATCTTTACTCGCTCCCACTTTCGCTTGGATCAAGTGATCAGCATGAACTGTAGAAGGAACAGCAACACGTTTTTTACCCGCTTGCATGAACTGAAGCAACGCCATTTGAGCTGTTGCATCTTGCATAGCTACGCGATCCGGAGCAAAGTCAACATATGATTTTCCACGTTCAAAAGCCTCTTGAGCGTTTCCGTCCCAGAGATGTGCATAGAGAATTTTTTCAGACAGTGTTAGCGGTTTACCTACTACTTTTCTCGCTGCTGCTATTCTTTCAGGATATTTTTCATATACCTTTTTGACCATGTCTAAATCAAATACTGCCATAATTTGTGTTGTTAAAATTTGAGTTGCGAATTTAATGAATTTACAAATAGAAAGAAACCAAATTCAAGTCGAAAATGTTCATTTCGAATAAAATAATGTAACTTGGTAGAAAAATAAATTGTTTTTATTCAGACGGTAAAAGCATTTAATAAATTGATTATGAAAAAGATAATACTGTTTTTTACGATTTTCACATTACTAGGATTGAGCAAATCAGATATTCAGAAAGGAATTGCGAGTTATTACGGTAATTCGATGCATGGACATAGAACTTATTCAGGAGAAAAATATCACAAAGATAGTTTAACAGCAGCTCACAGAACTTTACCGATGGGAACAAAAGTGAAGGTGACCAACTTGAAAAACGATTCTGTTGTCATTGTGAAAATAAATGACAAAATGGGATCTTCCAAAAGGGTAATCGACTTGTCTATGGCCGCTGCAAAAAAATTAAATTTCGTTCGAGCAGGTCTAACGACAGTAACTGTTGAAAAAATAGATAAATAGAACCATTGGTAATGCTTGAGGAATTAAAAATCATTGATTTATCAACTGTTTTAGCAGGTCCGTCAGTTGGAACATTCTTCGCAGAATTAGGGGCACAGGTCATTAAAATTGAAAACACAAACCATCCGGATGTTACGCGAAGTTGGAAGCTTTCAAATGAAGATCCAAGGAGTTCCATTTCAGCCTATTTTTCAAGCGTAAATTTCAAGAAAAATTATATTCAACTTAACCTATTAGAAAATTCTAATTATAATGATTTCATTCAACTAATTTCTGAGGCAGATATTCTTATTTCAAATTTTAAGAAAGGAGATGATGCAAAATTTAAAATTCAAGACGAAATTCTGAGAAAAAATAATCCAAAGCTTATCATTGGAAAAATCAATGGTTACGGATCCGAAAGCGATCGCGTTGCCTACGATTTAATTCTTCAAGCAGAAACGGGATTTATGTCCATGAATGGAACACTCGAGAGTGGTCCAGTGAAAATGCCTGTCGCCATGATTGATGTTTTGGCAGGTCATCATTTAAAAGAAGGAATTCTTCTCGCACTTTTGGAACGTGAAAAAACAGGACTTGGAAGAACGATTGAAGTTTCGCTTTATGATGCTGCAATCTCTAGTCTCGTAAATCAGGCCTCTAATTATTTAATGAGCGGACATGTAGCACAGCGAATTGGAAGTTTACACCCAAATATTGCACCATATGGTGAGATTTTTCAGACAAAAGACAATAAACAAATAACTTTTGCGATTGGCTCTGAAACTCATTTTCAAAAACTTTGCTCGTTCCTCGGTTTAATGGAATTAATCAATGATTCAAGATTTTTAAACAACCAAAATCGCGTTATTAATCGTATAGAATTATTTGAACTGTTGGATCGAAAAATTTCAGAATTAAATAGCCAAGAAATTTTTAATGCGATGAAACAGCTTCATGTTCCATGTGGTATCATTCAAACTATCGAAGAGGTATTTGAAAATCCAGAAGCTAAAAAATTAATTCGCGAGGAAATCATTGATAATTCTATCACAAAACGTGTTTCATCAATCACTTTCAAATGGAAATAAGAAGTCCAAAAACAACCAGTGAATGGGAAGAATATTACGATTTACGTTACCGAATTCTTCGAGAACCTTGGAAGCAACCGCGAGGAAGTGAAAGAAATGAAGGAGACGCAACAGGAATGCATTTTGGTTTGTACGATACGAATCAATTGTTAGGGATATTAAGACTAGATGCCATGGAAAAAGGAATAAGTCAAATACGTTTTATGGCGGTAGAAACATCCAATCAAGGAAAAGGAATTGGCGAAAATCTGATGCTTTTTGCAGAGAAAATCAGTAAGAATCGAGGGGATAATAAAATCATTTTACATGCCAGAGAGGTTGCATTGGGTTTCTATGAAAAATTGGGGTATCAATTGGTAGAAAAATCACACTTACTTTTTGACGAAATTCAACATTATTTAATGGAAAAAAGCATCTAATGGAAATTGAAAAAGCTGTTTTGGATGAATTCTACAAAATCATTACTCCAAATAAAGTGGAGATGTTTGACCAAATAGCCGCTCAACGAACCAAACACCTCACGATTGCACTAGAAAATATTTATCAAGAACACAATGCCTCTGCGGTGTTGAGAAGTTGCGATTGTTTTGGACTCCAAGAAATGTATGTCATTGAAAAAGGATTTCAGTATTCCGTTCAACGAGATATCGCACTCGGGGCAGGTCGTTGGGTAGATTTATTTAATTATAATTTGGGTGAAAATCCGACAGACGATTGTATTTTAAATTTACAGAACAAGGGATACAAAATTGTTGCCACAACACCTCACACAAATGCGTACTCAATTCATGATCTGCCTATAGATAAACCATTGGCTTTTTTCTTTGGAACTGAACGACGTGGATTGAGTCAGGAAGTATTGGATCGAGCAGATTATCAAGTTAAAATTCCCATGTATGGATTTACGGAAAGTTTTAATATTTCGGTTTCTGTTGCCATCGTCTTACAAGTTTTAAGAGACCGAATGGAAAAAAGTGAGTTAAAATGGAAATTAAGCGAGGAAGAGCAAATTGCTTTAAAAATAAAATGGTGTCGAAAAATATTAAATGGTGGACAAGCGTTGGAAAATGAATTTCGTAAACGTATAAATGAAAAAGAATTATAACTTTGTCAAACAATTGATTACAAAACCAAAAAGTAAGATTTATGGGAAAAGGAGATAAAAAAACAGCAAAAGGAAAACGTTCAATGGGTTCCTATGGAAATACAAGAAAAAGAAAGGTTGAAAAACCTGTGATTGTAGCTTCAAAAAAGAAGAAAGAAAAGGTCTCAGAAGTAAAAGAAACCACCAAAAAACCTGCTGCTAAGAAACCGGCCGCTAAAAAATCAGAGACCGCTAAAAAATAAGTCCAGGATTCACTCGCCAGTCAATGACTGGCTTTTTTTTTGAAATATTTTCAACATTTAATGTGTATTTTAAACTGAATTGCAAATTTTGAACAAAAAACTAATTTTAGAATGAAACATAATTTCGGAGCAGGTCCCTGCATATTGCCACAAGAAGTATTTAAACAAGCCGCGGAAGCCGTTTTAGATTTTAATGGATTATCCATTCTTGAAGTTTCGCACCGACATAAGGATTTCGTGGCGGTAATGGATGAGGCGATGGATTTGGTTAAAAAGGCCTTAAATGTGCCTGCTGGCTATTCAATCGTCTATTTGCAAGGTGGAGCAACTCTTGGATTTACAATTGCTGCCTTAAACATGATGCGTTCATCTAAAAAAGCCGGATACATTAATACAGGCACATGGGCATCAGGTGCAATCAAAGAGGCAAAGAAAGTTGGAGTTGATGTCAATGTTTTTGCTTCATCCGAGGACAAAAGTTTTACATACATCCCTAAAGGATATTCGATTCCAACAGATGTTGACTACATTCATTTTACCTCAAATAATACAATTTTCGGAACGCAATTCAAAGAATTTCCCAAAACAGACTTACCCCTGGTTTGCGATATGTCATCGGATATATTCTCAAAAGAAATTAATGTTGCTAATTTCGACTTGATTTATGCTGGAGCGCAGAAAAATTTAGGTCCTGCAGGAGCGACTTTGTATATTGTCAAAGATGAAATTTTAGGGAAATCAAGTTCACCATTTCTTCCGACATATTTAGACTTAAAACAACATGTTGAGAAAGAATCGATGTACAATACTCCTCCTGTGTTTTCGATTTATGTTGCCATGCTAAACCTTCGCAATTTACTTGCAAACGGAGGTGTGAAAGCAATGGAAACGAGAAACAATGCAAAAGCTGAATTACTTTACAATGAAATCGATAACAACCCACTTTTTAAAGGTGCAGTTGAAACAGAAGACCGTTCGAATATGAATGTAACTTTTCTTCTTACAGATGAATCGCGCGCGGCTGAGTTCGATGCCTTGTGGAAAGGAGCAGGAATTGTTGGATTACCGGGACATCGATCAGTTGGTGGTTATCGTGCTTCAATGTATAATGCCTTACCAATCGAAAGCGTTCAAGTTTTGGTTGACGTCATGAAAGAATTTGCAAGAAAAGGTTAATCAATAACTCCATAATAAATGAAAATTTTAGCAAACGACGGAATTTCAGCTTTGGGTAAACAATTACTTGAAGAGGCTGGCTACACAGTGATTACTGATAAAGTTGCTCAAGAAGATTTGGCAACCGCAGTGAACGAACAAGGAATTGAAATCGTATTGGTTCGAAGCGCAACTACTGTTCGAAAAGAAGTAATTGATGCTTGTCCGGGATTGAAATTAATTGGTCGTGGAGGAGTAGGAATGGATAACATTGATGTTAACTATGCTCGAGAAAAAGGAGTTACTGTAATTAATACACCAGCTTCATCTTCACAATCAGTTGCTGAATTGGTAATGGGACAAATGTTTTCACTCTCTCGATTTTTACAAGATTCTTTTAAGAATATGGAAAATGGCGATTTCTCAACTTTGAAGAAAAACTACGCCAAAGGAGTTGAATTACGCGGAAAAACATTAGGCATTATTGGTTTTGGAAGAATTGGGCAAAGTTTAGCCTCTTATGCATTGGGAATAGGAATGGATGTAATTGCCATCGATCAGGCTTCTTCTGAAATTGAAATTCCTGTGAAAGTTGCAAATCAAAGTATATCCGTAAAAATTAAAACGCAAACTGACTTGAACTCCGTTTTAGGACAATTGGATTACATTTCAATTCACGTTCCGAAGCAAGCTGATGGAAGTGCTGTAATAACTTCTGCAGAATTTGCGCTGATGAAAAAAGGCGTTCGAATTGCAAATGCCGCTCGTGGTGGAGTTATCAATGAAACCGATTTAATCGAAGCGCTAAATAATGGAACTGTTTCTGCTTGCGCGTTAGACGTATTTGAGAACGAACCTAACCCAAGAAAGGATTTACTTTCTCACCCAAAAATCGCATGCACTCCGCATATTGGTGCTGCCACAGTTGAAGCCCAAGATCGTATCGGCGAAGAGTTGGCTCAATTGATTATTGGTCAGTTTGGAAGAAAATAAGATAAATTGAATTTCTTTTTTAGTTCCAACCTCCACCGAGAGCCCGATAAAGATTGATAATAGCAATTCCTTGACGCTTTTTGAGCTCATTCAATTCAATTTGGGCTAGTAATGCGTTTTTCTGAGCGATAAGTATTTCCATATAGGTGGCCCTTCCGGCCTTGTAAAGCTCTGAAGATGTGTAAATTGACTGCTTTAACACTTCTGTTTCTTCCAATTTTATGGAGTACATGTTCTTTGTATTCTCAAGCTTATTCAACGCGTTATAAACTTCTATAAACGCGCTTACTACATTCTTTTCATAATTGATATAGGCTTGCCTTTGTTCAGATTTTGCGTTCATCAAATCCGCTTTTAACCTTCTTCGATTTAGCAAAGGAGCTGTCAAACCTCCCATTGCATTGTAAGCTAACGAAGCGGGAGCTTCCAATAAAAGAAGTGCATTGAAAGATTGTAATCCCAAAAATCCGCTAATATTAAAGGAGGGAAAAAAAGCTGCTTTTGCTGATTTTAAGTCAGCGTTAGTGGCAATTAATTCCATTTCAGCTTGTCTTATATCCGGACGATTTTGAAGCAAATTCGATGGAATTCCTTCATTGATGGAATTGACGATTCTTTCTAGATTGAACGATGTATCCCTCAAAATCTCATTTGGATAAACACCACAAAGAAAATTTATTTTGCTCTCACATTCAATCAAGGATTGTTTAACTTCGAATAAAAAACTCTTTGAATTCAACAATTGAGCGCGCAACAATTCAACAGCCAGTTCGTTGGCATCACCTGTTTGTTTTTGAATGGAGACAATGTTTAATGCCTCTTCCTGTATTGCAATATTATTCTCTAAAATTTTAATTTCATTTTCAAGCGCTAGTATTTCAAAGTAAGTAGAAGAAATTTCAGCAACCAAGTTTGTAATCACTAGATCTTTGCCATATTCACTTGCGATGAATCTTGAAGCAGCGGCCTTTTTCTTGTTTTTCAACTTACCCCATAAGTCGATTTCCCAAGATGTTTGTACTCCAAGGTAATAATCTGGCAAAGGATTTGGAACTCGTTGTTTCTCATTTAAGTTCGGGGAAAATTGCGTATCGTAATTCCCCACCCCATCCATGGTATAATCTCCAAATTTTCGAATTCCTGAAGAAGCCGAAGCGCCAAGATCCGGCAATCGAACACCTTTGTTCAATTGAACGTTCGCACGAGAAACCTCGATTTTCTGCAAAGCTATTTGTAGATCAAAATTATTTGCTAAAGCAGAATCGATAAGTGTAATTAAATTTTTATCAAAAATAAACTCCTTCCATTTTAAAAGCTTAACGCTATCTGCACTCTCATTTAAAAGGTAGTTTTTAGGAATTTCATTATTAATTTCTTGCGTTGTTAATTCTGTCACCGTGCAACTCTCAATAATGAAAGCCAACATCACATAACAAATCAGTTTATTACAATTCATTGTTCTCTTCAATTTCATTTTTCTTAATCGATTTTTTTGAAAAAAGGACAAATAATCCTGGAATGACAAGAACTCCAAATACAGTTCCTAATAACATCCCACCTGCTGCAGCTGAACCAATGGTTTTGTTTCCAATCGCTCCGGCACCTGAGGCAAGAAGCAATGGAATCAAACCAGCAATAAAAGCAAAGGATGTCATCAAAATTGGTCGTAAACGTGCATTAGCTCCTTCAATAGCAGCGTCAATGACCGACATTCCTTCTTTTTGTTTCAAGACGGCAAATTCAACAATAAGAATCGCATTTTTTCCAAGTAAGCCTATCAACATGACCATCGCTACTTGGGCGTAAATATTATTTTCCAATCCAAAAATAGATAGAAAAAATAAGGATCCAAAAATCCCAATTG
>JBIIVA010000196.1:0-4419 GCA_044339705.1 Crocinitomicaceae bacterium | reverse complement strand
TGAAAGTTTTTGGACGCCATCTCCTCTTACTGGAAGATTTTTTGAAATCAAATAGCGCTCAAGGGTTTGCGACAAATGCTGTTTTCTTAAATCCAAGCTATCATATGATATACTCGAGCGTTTGTTCCATTCTTCTTGAAGCGTAATGTAGTTTTCTTTGAATATAGATTGCTGTTTAATCGGTTGCATTAAATAAACAATCAGCGCACCTTTCATAAGCATCGAAAAGAGCAGAATCACACCAATTAAAAAGTACTTTTTGTGTTGATAAAGTTTCCAAATCAGTAAGCCAAAAACAACAATCAATAAGGCGATAATTCCCGATAAAACTTGGCTGTAATAGGTGTAGAAAGCAAACCAAATTGCTACGGAAAATAAGATCCATTTATACTTTGGGAAGGCCATTTTTAACTGATAACAGACAGCTACTCCAAAGCCAATTAATATTCCAAAACGTATGTGCGATCCAAAACGGGACATTTCACGAATATCGATGAGGTTAAATTGATCCGAGAAAAATCTGTAGACAATGAAATTTATAATGGAAGTAATTACCAATGTAGCTATGTAGCCTAGCAACAATAAATTAAATAGATTTTTTTTTGGCAAAGGGCGAGAGAAGATTATAATTGAGATGATTCCAAGTGAACTTTTCTGCCGTAACTCATTCAAACCGTAATCCCAGTTTTGAGTCCAAAGCATTCCAATCACGTGAAGCAAGTAAAACCCGAAAATGATTAGGAAAAATTTATTTTCTTTCAGCCGGTAAAGCTTTTCTTTTAGATTCCCCTCCAAGAAAAAATTCAATCCGCCGAGTAAAAGTCCCATCGACATCAGGAACTTGCTACAGCAAAGTCCCACCAATAAAACCAATAAGACGAAAAAGTGAAAGTTGGAATGAAATTTCTCGCCGAAGAATCGATTTAACATAAGAATGAAACGGCTATTTCTTCAAAATAGTGTTGTACTCTTTCGAATTTCCAAGCACGTCTTTCGCTTTTAGCAATACATTGTCGTAACGGAAGGAATTGACAGTTCTCCCTTTTTGAAAATAATAGCGCGATACGATTTCATTTTCGAGCATTTGCGAAATTTCTTCTTTGAACTTATCTAAGTCGCGCGATTTCGAAGGAGTAACTTTTGTCATCATCGCTTCATATTCATTTTTAACCTCGTTGAAATATCCTTCCTTTTCAGCAGTTTCCTTCATTTTTTTTAATGCTTCTTCGCTCGCTGTGGTATAACTGAATTCATCCTTCAAGGCAAATGCTTTAAATTCTTCATATTGTGAATCAGACAATTTAAACTCCTCAGGTTTAGAAATCGTGCTGTTTTTAGAATTGAATTCTGTCGCGTAATTGAAAATCAGATTTTTAGTCAACAACATAGCCGAAAGGCGACTCAAATCCTCCAATTCTGCTTTTACATCTGGCTCGATTCCTCGACCATCAATTACTTTTCTACCATTCTTCGTTTGAAAGGTTTTAAGGAGTGAATCAGCTATTTCTTTCGGTTTTTCGCCTGTTTCCTTGTCATAATATTCGAGCCGCTGAACACATCTTCCTGAAGGTGTGTAGTATTTAGCAATTGTCAACTTGATTTTCGAACCATACTTCATGTCGTATGTTCGCTGAACTAATCCTTTTCCGTAACTCGTTTGACCAAGAATCACTGCACGATCCAAGTCTTGCAAACTTCCTGCAACGATTTCACTTGCGGAAGCTGAACCACCATCAACCAAAATAGCCAAAGGAATATCCGTATCAATCGGTTCTTCCAAGGTTGTATATACTCTATTTTCTTCTTTTACCCGGCCCTTCGTTGAAACCACAACCGTGTTTTTTGGAACGAAGAAATTCACGATTTTCACCGCTTCAATGAGCAGTCCACCTCCGTTATCACGCAGATCCAAAACTAGTTTACTCATTCCTTCTTTTTTTAATTTTTCAATGGCTGATCGAACATCACTTGCAGCGGTTTGTGTAAAAGAATTCAATTTCACATATCCGATTTCCTTGTCCACCATTCCGAAATACGGAACATCAGGCAACTTAATTTCATCTCGGGTAATGGAAATTGTCTTTTTGCCTTCATTCATTCGCTCAATTTCAACCTTAATCGCAGTTCCTTTTGGTCCTTTCAAAGCAGTGGAAACCTCATCGGACGACTTTTTATGCATTTCCTTCCCATCAATTGAAATGATTTTGTCTCCTGCTTTCAAGCCGCTTTTTTCAGCAGGATTTCCTTCGTAAGGCTCAGCGATATAGGTGTCGTCTCCCATTCTTCTGATCAGGGCGCCAATTCCTCCATACTGTCCGGTAGTCATCAAGCGATAATCTTCGATGTTCGATTCGTGGTAATAAACAGTATACGGATCCAATTCTTTCAGCATCGCATCAATCGAAGTTTTGGAAAGTTTGCCAAGCTGAGGTTCATCCACAAAATACAAATCCAAGTGTTCGTACACTTGATCCATAATTTCTAGGTTTTTAAGCGCTTCAAAGCCATTCGACTGAGCTTTAGCGACTTGAAAACCAAATAATAGAATAAATGCAAGTATGAATTGTCTCATAAATAATTATTGTTTTAGTTTGGTGGAAAGCTTTTCAAGAGCTGCCACCAATTTTTGTTCCATTTCAGCGAAAGTAAGCTGTTGGTTGAAATTATAAACGACGGCAAGCAAGATTTTATTATTACCAGCTTGTTGAAGATCTAAAAATAACTTATTCTTTCGAAGAATCTCACGAATGCGTCGTTTTACATAATTGCGTTCGTGGGCTCTTTTAACCTGTTTTTTGGGAACGGAAATCAACACTTGAAAAGGTGTTTTGAACTCATGATTGCCCTGAAGATATACCAATGAAAATGGATCGTAACGCAATCTTTTCCCTTCTTGAAAAAGTTTATCAATTAGAATGCGGCTGCAAAGTTTGTATTCCTTTCCAAAGGATTGATCCATTTCGGAAGATTATGGTTTATTTGCTTTGATAAAGTTCAATTAAACTGAAGCGAAAATCTGTCAGCTTTTTCAGTTTTGTAGGCTCAGAATAACCTCCATCAAATTCAGTTAAGAAATTGCAGTACAATTGTTTCATTTCTGAAAACTTAGTATGAGTCGCTAAACTCTTATAAACACTACCGGATAAAAAACCAGGTTTTGCACCCATTGCAAGTTTTGTCAAGGCATCAATTATTTCGTCAGAAAGTTCAATTAATTCTTTTTCGTCCATAATATTGGTATTTATTCAAAGATAAGTTTTTTTTAAAGTTTTGAACTGATACTTCTATTAACCCATTTCGCCTACGATGGCAACATTGAGCTGATTTATGATTTCTGATTTACTTAATTCTTTTCCCAATAAATACTGCAATTTTGTTAGAGCTGCTTCAGTTGTCATATCTCTGCCGCTGATAACGCCCACACGTTCAAAGAAGGAACTCGTTTCATATGCGCCTTGTTTTACTGAACCTGAGCTACATTGCGTAACATTTAGAACGATTCCGCCATCCGAAATGAATTGACTAATTAAATTTTGTAGTCTTGGGTCGCTAGGTGCATTTCCTGCTCCGTAGGTTTCAAGCACGATAGCTTTAATGTTATTGATATCAAAAAGTTGAGCATACGATTCAATAGGAATACCTGGATATAATTTCACTAGCCCAACTTGGTTAGATAGTTTTTTCTGAGTGGTCAGCTGACTTAATTTTGTTCGAAAAAGTCGTTCGTGAACAAATTCAATGTTCACACCTGCAACTGCAAGTTCCGGATAATTAGGTGATTGAAACGCTTCGAATTGGTTCGCAGAAACCTTGGAGCAGCGATTTCCTCGGTACAGAGAGTATTCAAAATAAACGGCCACTTCTTGAACGAATGACTCTCCATTATCATCTCGTGCTCCAGCGATTTCGACTGCTGTAATTAAGTTTTCTTTTCCATCTGTTCTAATTGTACCAATTGGTAATTGTGAACCGGTCAAAATAATTGGTTTTTTCAATCCCTGCAGCATAAAACTCAACGCTGACGCCGTGAATGCCATTGTATCAGATCCGTGTAGAATTACAAATCCATCGTAACTAGCATAATTACTTTCGATGATTTCCACTAAATCCGTCCAATGACAAAGTGTGATTTCGGAAGAGTCGATTGGTTTTGAAATACTTATACTTTTAAGCTCGAAATTGAAGCGTTCCAGTTCAGGAACATGATCGTAGATGTATTCAAAATTAAAACTGCGAAGTTCTCCCGTTCGTTGATCCTTGATCATGCCTATTGTTCCGCCCGTGTATATAATTAGGATTTTAGGAGTGCTCATTTTACGCCAAATTTCTCAAGTTGGAACAAATGTATCGCATTTTGAGTTGTTTTCTCAGCAATTTCGGATATCGGAAGCGCATAAATTTCTACAAGTTTTTCCGCTA
>JBIIVA010000039.1:0-15937 GCA_044339705.1 Crocinitomicaceae bacterium | reverse complement strand
TAATTATTTCACGATCAATGCAGGTTCCAAACAAGGAATAAAAAGAGAAATGGGTGTTTTTTCAGATAAAGGTGTTGTTGGAGTAATTCATAATGTGAGCGAACACTACTCCGTGGTCAAAACCGTACTAACGAAAGATATTAATATTGATGTTACTATTGAACCCATTGGGTTATTCGGGTTTTTAAAATGGGACGGGCACGATCCAAAAAAAGGCTCTGTAACCGGGATTTCGAATGACTTAAAAATTAAACGCTGGTCTCGAGTAGTGACAAAAGGTGGTTCGGGGATTTTTCCAAAGGGAATGCCCGTTGGTAAAGTATTCGAAACGAAACCTGTGGAAGGTGAACCGCTTTGGGATGTTGTTGTGAAGTTTTCTGAAAATTTCAGGACATTGCAGCGCGTTTATGTTATAAAAAATCTATTAATCGACGAACAAAAGGCTTTGGAACGTCAAATTCCGCCTGATGAGGACGAAGAGGATTTGTAATGAATTTAATTGTAAAAAATAGTATTCGGTTTGTTGCCTTCTTTCTTCTGCAGGCACTGGTCTTCAATCAAATAGAAATTGGATTTGGAATTCACTTGATGGTTCAGCCTTTATTTATTATGCTTTTACCCTTCGAAACTGGTGTTTTCACTTTAATGATTCTCGGTTTTACACTTGGATTATTAATTGATATTTTTTCAAATACCTATGGTTTGCATGCATCATCTCTGTTGTTAATGGCATATATGAGACCGATAATTTTTAAGTTCTATGGCCCTAGGGAAGGTTACGACCCTTTGAAAGAACCCTCCGTTTTTGACATGGGTAGCCGTTGGTTTTTCTTTGTGTTCGGATATTTAATTCTCATTCATCATTTTTGGTTTTTTCTAATTGAAGTTTTTCGATTTGATCAATTTTTCTTAATCGTTCAAAAAACTATCTTTAGTGTTATTATCTCCTATTTACTTTGCATTGTATTACAAACGTTTTTAATAAAAAAGTCTAAGACGAAATGAATTTTGATGCAAGGAGATATGTCATCGTTGCTTTCATCGGACTCGTTGGCGTAATCTATACGATTCGTTTGTTCTATATGCAAGTAATTGATGACACATGGACACTTCGCGCTCAAGAAATCGCCGAAAAAAGAAAGGAAATCATTCCGCCCAGAGGTGTTATTTTCGATCGCAATATGCAGAAAATTGTTTCGAACAGAACCTATTATAACCTCATGGTGTGCGAGGCAAAAATCAAAAATTTAGACACAGCGGCTTTCGCTAAATTAATCGGTTGGACAGTTGAAGAGGTTAGGCAAAGATTTACAGATATCCGAGTTGGTGAAGGAACTTATTACAATAAACATTCTGGAAAACGCACTTCGAACTATCAGAAAATCCGTAAATACCCATTTATTAAAGAACTTACATTAGAAGAAATTTCAAAAATTGCTCCGCATCTTGATAATTTCCCTGGATTTTTTGAGGAAGTCACAAGTATGCGAAATTATCCATTTGCGAATGGAGCTAATATATTGGGTTATCTTTCGGAAGCAACACGTGAAGAAATTGAACAAGATCGTTTTTACAAGCCAGGCAATAACATAGGTCGATCCGGAATTGAACGATTTTACGAAAAAGAACTACGTGGTATTAAAGGTATAAAATACGTTGTTACCTCTGCTTTAAATAATGCTATTGAATCCTATGCAGATGGAAAGTACGATACGCTATCTAGACAAGCTGACCCCATGAAAATGGGAATGGATATGATCATTCAAGCCTATGGTGAGAAATTGATGCGGAACAAAAAAGGCTGTATTGTTGCAATTGAGCCCTCATCCGGTGAAATTCTCTCCATGGTTTCAGCACCTTCTTTTGATCCTAATTTACTTGTTGGAAAAAGGAATATAGGTCTCAACTACCCAAAATTGGCATTAGATCCGAATATGCCCCTATTTCCAAGACCACTTCAAGCTGAATACCCCCCAGGCTCTATCTTTAAACTTGTTCAATCTCTCATCGGAATGCAAGAAGGAGTTATCGATGAAAACTCAGGTTTTCCTTGTGACAAAGGACTTGTAGGATGTCACGGACATGCTTCAGCTAGAAATATTCCTGAGGCCGTTCAATACTCGTGCAACCCCTATTTTTACGCTGTTGTTAGACGGATTATCCAGCAAGGAAAAAAGTCAAATATGTTTGCAGATGCTGAACTTGGTCTGAATAAATGGCACAAATACATGGAGAGTTTTGGACTCGGAAAAGAACTTGGAATTGATGTCTCAGGTCAACGCCCAGGACTCATTCCAAATTCAAAATATTACGATAAATGGTATGGGCATCATCAATGGGCTTTTTCTACAATAAGATCGATATCAATCGGTCAAGGAGAAGTTAAATTAACCCCCATTCAAATGGCAAATATCGCAGCAATAATTGCAAATAAAGGTTGGTTTTACACGCCTCATTTTGTTAAATCAATTGGGAAGAAAGGCCCTTTGAAAGAATTCAAAAAGAAAAGGTATACAATGGTTGGATCGAAACATTTCGAATCCGTAATTGAAGGTATGCGGCGAGTCGTGAATGAAAATGGTGGCACAGCTCGAATGGCTCGATTAGAAGATATCATCATTTGTGGAAAAACAGGAACAGTTCAAAATCCGCACGGTGAAGATCACTCGGTTTTTATCGCTTTCGCACCCATGAATAAACCCAAAATAGCGATTGCCGTTTTCGTTGAGAATGCCGGATTTGGTGGAACATGGGCCGCGCCGATTGCAAGTTTAATTATTGAAAAGTATTTAAAACGTAAAATAAAAGATAAAGCCAAAGAACAACGTATTTTGGATGCCAGATTGTCTAATTATAAAGCAGTTGCGGAATGAGAAAAGACGAAACTCTTGTATCGCATTTAGACTGGCCACTTTTCATCACGTTCATGTTGATGTTGATTATGGGATTGGCAACAGTTTATTCCGTTGCATACAACCCTGAAAACCCTAATTTATTTAGTTTCGACGAAAAGTATGGTAAGCAAGTAATCTGGCTTGTTGTTTCACTTTTTTTGGGACTACTTGTTTTTTTAATTGACTCCGATATTTATCGAAAATTCGCCTTTCCAATTTACATTGTTACACTGAGTCTGCTAGTTGTTGTTTTATTCATGCCAGCAATAAACGGCGCACATGCTTGGATAGGTGTTGGTTCTTTAGGAATTCAACCGGCAGAGTTCGCAAAAATATCATCAGCATTGCTTCTTTCCAAATACATCAGTGGTTTGAGTGTGAAGCAACAAAACACCAAAAATGTATTAGGTGCAGCTATGATACTTTTAATTCCAATGGCTCTAATTTTATTACAGCCGGATGCCGGGACGTTCGTTGTTTTTACGTCCTTTCTGTTTGTGATGTATAGAGAAGGTCTAACGTTCGACCCAATAATACTTGGAATCGTAAATTCTTTTCCCGGGATTCGTTTTAAAGAAACGTGGGTAGGTAGTCACTTCATTCCAATCATGTTTGTTGCTATTTTTCTGTCGATTATTACCTTACTATTAAGTAACGTTGTAATATATTTACCATTCATGCCTGAAACCAAAATTCAGGGTTCAATGGGTGTGTTATTGACATTATTGCTTTTAGGTATCATAGCCCTGATGTTCATTCGAAGGTTTGGAACTAAGAGGGATCGATCAAGAGCAACTGTTATAATCGTAATTGGTCTCATACTAGGTGGCGGATTATCCTTTGGCGTTGGCACAGGATTCAATAGCTTGGCTCCGCACCAAAAAGATAGAATCGAACTATTTCTTGGCTTGAAAGAAGACCCCAACGGAAAAGATTACAATCGAAATCGTGCTATGGCAGCAGTAGGTTCGGGAGGACTTGTTGGTAAAGGCTATAACAAAGCATCCGTTTCAAGCGTTGAAAGCAACCATGTCCCAGAAAGTGAAACCGATTTTATTTTCTGCCCTTTTGCAGAGGAATGGGGGTTTTTAGGGACATTGTTTTTAATCATCTTATACATGTTTATGTTGGTAAGAATTATCATCATAGCCGAGCGGCAGCGAGCTGCTTTCAATAGAATCTATGCCTATTGTGTTGGAATGATCTTATTTTACCACTTCGCTATCAACATAGGCATGAATATCGGTTTTGCACCTGTAATAGGTATTCCACTTCCCTTTTTCAGTTATGGAGGCTCATCAATGATGTCCTTCTCCGTAATGATGTTTATTTTGTTAAAACTTGATAGTCAACGTAAGGATGTTTTACGATAATCTTTCTAACTTTAGCCTATGAAAACCTTTAATTCAGGACTAACAGAAGAAGAAAAAAAGAAATACACAAAAGTTTTTTGGGGAATAGCGTTATTTCCTTTCGTTTTTGTGGCAGGATTGATTCTTTTACAATCTGAAAGCTCGATGCCTCCGGTATCTATGCTTGATAATCCGCCGGAATTGCAGGCCTCTATCATTATTGCCAGAAAAAGCGTTAGAGAAGATACTGTTATTGGCAGCTTTTGGCAGGTGAATCGAACGAGTGCAAAGTTTCGTGACATTTCCCCTTTCGTCTTCGATGCTCTTATAGCCACAGAAGATGAACGATTTATCGAACACTCTGGTGTTGACTTTCGTGCTATCGCAAGATCATTCGCTAGTTTAGGTCGTGCAGGTGGGGCCTCTACTATTACGCAGCAGTTAGCCAAACTATTATTTACTTTAAAGCAACGAGAAGATGAAGAATTAGCCAGAGCAAATGGTGAATCTTTAAGTTTGCCTTTAGGTGGTTTTTTCGGAAAGTTTCGACGTTTGAATGAGAAAGCAAGAGAAAATATTATTGCTAAACGTTTAGAGGAACGTTTCACAAAGGAGGAAATTATTACTATGTATTTGAATCAATTCGACTTCCTCTACAATGCAGTTGGTATCGAAAATGCATCAAAAGTTTACTTTAATAAAAAACCGGGGCAATTAACTAAAACAGAAGCAGCCACTTTGGTTGGCATGTGTAAAAATCCGGATTTGTACAATCCATACAAGTTTAAAATAAAAAATTATCGGCGAAAAATTTCCAATAATGAAGGGATCCCGTTATCTAAAGTTACTATGGAACAAATCATGGAATTAAGAAACAAGGATTCTTTGAGGGCTTTAGAACGACGAAATCAAGTTTTATTTCAATGGTTGAAGAATAGTAAATCCAACAATGAGGCGATTAAAAATAAGCTTACAGAGGAGGATTATAGTAAGCTGAAGACAGAACCAATAGTAATTCGCTACACATCGCTTGATCATAAAGAAGGTATTGCTCCTTATTTCAGAGAATCGCTTCGAAAGGAAGTAACTGAAATTTTAACTTCCAAAAATAGTGATGGCAGTTACAAATATGTTCGTGAAGATGGACGACCTTACAACATTTATCAAGACGGATTAAAAATATACACTACCATTAATCCAGCTTTACAAAGGCATGCTGAGTATGCCATGCAAAAACATTTAAAGGAAGACCTTCAGCCAGCTTTTGATAGCAATAATAAGGGTTTAAAAAACTTTCCTTTCTCCAATTCAATCAACCAATCTATGGTTAATCAAATTATGGATAATGCCAGAAAATCTACTGGAAGATATAAAAATTTAGTGGCGCAAGGTTTTTCAGAAGAAGAGATTTTAAAGAATTTTAATACTCCAACTCCAATGAGCGTTTTCAGTTGGCAAGGTGAAAAAGATATGGTCATGTCTCCCGATGATTCAATACGCTATTACAAAGCATTTCTGCATTCAGGACTTATTTCGATTGATCCAAATACAGGTTTCGTAAAGGCATGGGTGGGAGGAATTAACTTTAAGCACTTTAGTTACGATCACGTTCGACTGGGTAAACGTCAAGTTGGCTCAACAATTAAGCCTTTCGTTTATGCAGCAGCTCTTTCCATGAAAGTGGTGAATCCATGCACTACCTTTTCTCCTGGGGAATATTGCGTTGACTTAGTTGATGACCAAAATCGGGTGGTTGGTAAATATTGTCCAGAGGGAGAGGCGGCCGGGTCAGTAAAAAGAGGTCTTGCCATGTCTTCCAACCCCACGACTGTTGCAGTTATGGCTAAAATGGGGAAATTCAATCCCGTGAACAAAACTGGTGGACCCTTTGTGATTGAAAAATTGTTGAAACAAGCTGAAATTACGCTCCATAAAAACGACGTTGTTCCCTCAATGTGTCTAGGAAGCATGGATTTATCTCTTTACCAGCTAGTAGCCGCACAATGTATCTTTCCAAACAACGGCTATTACATAAGGCCTACTACCATTGAGCGTATTACAGATCGAAATGGCACGGTCATCTATGAAGCTGAAGAACATCGTGAGCAAGTTATTAATTCTACTGTTGCCTATGAAATCCTTAAAATGATGAAAGGGGTAATTCAAGGAGGCACGGGTTCTAGTCTTAGAAGTGGGAAATACGGAAGCATCCCTCCTACGGCAGGAAAGACTGGTACTACTCAAAATAATTCAGATGGCTGGTTTATTGGAATCACTCCTGATCTCGTGACTGGTGTTTGGGTTGGAGCAGAGGATCGTGCTGTTCGTTTTAGAAGCATGAATTGGGGTCAAGGAGCCCGAATGGCATTACCAATTTATGGCTACTATATGAATAAAGTTTATCAAGATCCGATTATTGGGCTTTCGACTCGCGATTTTGATATTCCAGATGACTATGATTCGGAGGCTTACGATTGTATCGAAGCTCCTGAACCAGAAACAGTAGATGATTCAGAAATTCCATTTTTTTAGTGTATGAAATAAGCCATAATTCGAATCGTTTCAAACATTTATGATTTTATTTGGCGATTCCATTTGACCTTTAAAAAACAATTAAACACAAATGAATAAAGTAGTAAAAAATGTAGAAGAAGCATTGATTGGCATTGAAGATGGAATGACATTGATGCTAGGTGGATTCGGTTTGTGTGGAATTCCAGAAAACTCAATAGCACAATTGGTTAAACTTGGCGTTAAAAATTTAACCTGCATAAGCAATAATGCCGGTGTTGACGATTTTGGCCTGGGTTTATTACTCCAAACAAAGCAAATAAAAAAAATGATTTCAAGCTATGTTGGTGAAAATGATGAGTTTGAACGACAAATGCTTTCGGGTGAATTAGATGTAGATCTAATTCCACAAGGAAGCCTAGCTGAAAGATGTAGAGCTGGAGGAGCAGGAATACCAGCTTTTTTCACACCTGCAGGTTACGGAACAGAAGTAGCAAAAGGAAAGGAAGTACGAATTTACAATGGCAAACCGCATATTCTCGAAATAGCCCTAACAGCGGATTTTGCCATCGTAAAAGCTTGGAAGGGTGATACAGAAGGTAATTTGATATACCGTGAAACCGCTATGAACTTTAATCCAATGATGGCGATGGCAGGAAAAATTACTGTTGCGGAAGTGGAAGAACTTGTTCCTGCTGGTGAACTTGACCCAAATTTTATTCATACACCTGGAATTTTCGTTCAACGCATATTCCAAGGTGATAAATTTGAAAAACGCATTGAGCAAAGAACAGTTAGAAAAAGACAGTAGAATTTATTAATTTGAAAATGTCCTAATTTGAAAATTATGAGGAATGATCGTAGTAATGTAATTGTTGATCTAACTTTCAAATTTGCGATTTCTATAGTTAAATATTGTGAGGAATTAGAATCAAAAAAGAAATTCGTTATCGCTAAACAACTTTTGAAATCTGGAACGTCGATAGGCGCAAATATTCGTGAAGCTCAAAATGCTGAATCCAAAAATGATTTTATTCATAAATTCAAAATTGCGGCTAAGGAATGTGATGAAACTATTTATTGGTTGGCAATTTGCAAAGAAATTGATTCTTATCCATTCGATGACAATTTAACAGAACAAATTGAGGTCATTTCAAAAGTTATGAGTAAAATTTTAGCAACCTCAAAAAATGGTAACAAACCACAAATTCCATTTTCAAATTAACCTAATTATCAAATTTTCAAATCAAAAAAAGTGGCTTTAGATAAAAACGGAATAGCAAAAAGAATCGCGCAAGAATTGCAAAATGGTTGGTACGTGAATTTAGGGATAGGAATCCCTACCCTAGTCGCAAACTATGTTCCAGATGGATTGGATGTGGAATTTCAGTCAGAAAATGGTATTTTGGGTATGGGACCATTTCCTTTCGAAGGAGAAGAAGATGCTGATCTTATTAATGCTGGAAAACAAACAATAACGGTTAAAAAAGGAGCTGTATTTTTTGATTCAGCAACATCATTCGCGATGATTCGGGGAAAACACGTTCAACTTACTGTTTTAGGTGCAATGGAAGTTTCTCAGAATGGAGATATTGCTAACTGGAAAATTCCAGGAAAGATGGTCAAAGGAATGGGCGGCGCAATGGACTTAGTTGCTTCGGCAGAAAATATAATCGTTGCCATGATGCATAGCAATAAAGCCGGTGAGTCTAAAATTCTAAAGGAATGTACACTTCCATTAACGGGCGTAGGTTGTGTTAAAAAAGTTGTTACTGAATTGGCTGTTTTGGAAATTAAAGATGGGAAGTTCCACTTGATAGAGCGTGCTCCTGGGGTTAGTGTCGATGAAATAGTATCAAAAACGGAGGGTGATTTAGTTGTTCCTGATTTTGTTCCAGAAATGGTAATCTAAAAATTGATTAATCTCGAAGAAAAATACCATAAAGCAATTGAGGCAGCAATCGAAGCCTCGAAAAAAATCATTGAGATTTACGAAGAAGGTTTTTCACCTACTTATAAAGAAGACGGTTCACCACTCACAAAAGCTGATCTGGCATCAACAGAGATTATTTCTGATATTTTAGAGCCATTGAATATTCCAATTACAGGAGAGGAAAGTGAAAAATCAACGTTTGAAGATCGCTTGAAATGGACTGAATGTTGGTGCATTGATCCATTAGACGGAACAAAGGAATTCATAAGTAGAAATGGAGAATTTGCTGTGAATATTGCACTTATCAGAAATGGAATAGCTGTTTTTGGTGTAATTACTTCTCCCGTTAAACAAGAACTAATCTTTGGTGGTAAAGAGTTTGGCGTTTATTCTTTTCAATTCGAAGATTTTGCTGTATCTGAAAATTGGAAGAAAATCGAGGAACCACAAAACGTCAATTCACCTTTGGTTATGACTTGTTCTAGAAGTCATCATTCAGGACCAATTTTGGAATTCATTGATGAACTTCATATCGTTTCAGAAAAAATCGAATTTCTAAAAAAAGGGTCCTCATTGAAATTTTTCGACTTAGCTTTCGGTAGAGCTGATGCCTATCCTCGATTTGCTCCAACAATGGAATGGGATATCGCAGCCGGACAAGCAATTTTGGAAGCACTTGGAGGAACAGTTTACGATGCAGACACGAAACAACCATTACGATACAACAAAGCGAATCTGTTAAATCCATTCTTCATTGCCAAAACAAAACCCCTGCTCGACATTCTGCCATGAGAACGATTTTTATTGCTTCTTTTTTGGTGAATTTTCATTTTTTATTTTCACAACAAAATTTAATTTCAACACATTCTTTTTATCGAGATCATCTTTTCTGGATTCATAATGATAGTTACATTACTGATAATCAAACTATTTATAAAACAACTTACTTCAGAAATTCTTTTCTTCCCACCACCGAAAATCGATACAATTTAAATGATTACTTGAAAGATACAAGTATTCAATACTACGATTTTGCAGAAATATTATTCAAAAAACACTTGGTTGAAGTAAAATCCAAAGATTGCTTTTTAACTATTTCCCCCTTGGTCGATGTCAGTTTAGGTAGAGATTTGAAAGATACCTCTTCAATCAATTTATTTCAAAATACAAGAGGTGTCTTAATCGAAGGAGATTTATTCAAGAATTTTTCGTTTTCAACCTCATTTTTTGAAAATCAAAGCAGATTGAGTGCCTATGAGCAACTGTTTATCAATGAACGAGGTGAATTTCGTCCAACAAGCGTTGGTTATGCGCAAGAAAATGGAGTGATTTCCGGTGCGACGAGAACTAAACCTTTTAAAACGAATGGTTACGATTATGCATACGCAATTGGAAATATCATTTACAGTCCGCATAAAAAAATTGATTTAATCGCAGGAAATAACCAACAGTTCATTGGAACAGGATATCGTTCGATGTTACTCTCAGACAATTCTTCCTATTCGCCATATTTTCGCATCGATTATTATATTTCTAATAAAATATCATTCAATTACTTACGCTCAAGAAGCATGAATCTCATCAGAAAGAAAGTTTTCACAACCGTTGAAGGATTCTATCAGCCAAAGGGACTTGGTGTTAATTATTTAACATTTCATTTTTCGAATAAAGTGAATTTAAGTCTCTTTGACGGAACCATTTGGTCAATGGGGGATTCCCTACAAACAAAAGCAGTAAACCCGCTTTATTATAATCCAATTCCTTTTATTTCAACTCTTTTTAATGATAGTACAACTTATGCTATTCAAGGTTTGAATCTAAATTGGATCATTTCCAATAAAATTAGAACTTACGGACAATTTGCTATAGGGAATCTCGATATTAATCAACTGGCTTATCAAATTGGAGTGCGAGCCTATGATTTATTTATGAAAAATTCAATGTTGCAATTGGAGTTCAATTCTGCTGATGAAAAAATGTATCAATCCAAATTCAGTCGTTTGAATTATTCCAATCACAATTTGCCATTGGCTCACACAAAAGGGAGCGGATTCAAGGAGTTGATTCTGAGATTTAATTGGGAATTTCAAAGATGCTATATCGACTTAAAGTCTATTAGTTACTATTTAGAAAATTTCAATCGAACTGCACTTTTACCGATTCCAAAAAACAACATTACTCCCGATGGATTTCTATTTCACAATCAACTGGAACTTGGCTACCGATTCAATAAAAAAATCAATTTAACGATTTTCGCTAACGCTATTTATCGCTATGACGATACTTCAAAAAATCAAAACGTTATTGTTTCAACAGGAATTCGAACCGCATTAATAAACCATTACAATGATTATTAATCGTGTTATATTGATTTTACTGCTGGCTTTTCCTATTGGGTTGAAGGCTCAGAATGGAATTGGCTGGCTAGTAGAACCTACTCCAACTGACTCAGTTGAAAAAGAATCGTTCGAAAATCACAGTTCCATTTCACCTCAGATTCGGCAAGGAATTAAATCAGAAAACGGATTAAAATTTTTAAAACCATTAAATTTTATTCCTTTGGTTGACGGAGGAATTAACTACCAAAGTGAGTTTGGATTTCGAATCGTAGGTGGTGGGATTTTTGAATCAAATCCAAGTTGGAAAAAGTTTTATTTGAGAACTGGAGCAATTGGTGGAGTCGAATTCGCTGACAGTCTAACCTCAGCAAACTTTGAATTTTCAGATTCATTGAAATCAATTCGATCTTTGTTTCAACCTATTGTACGTTTTGCCTATACACCAAATCATATTTTCAATTTCCAAATTGGTCATGACAAGAATTTCATTGGGGAAGGTAACCGATCCTTGTTCTTGAGTGATTATGGAAAACCATATTATTTCGGTCAATTGAGAGCGCGCTTTTGGCATGTGGAATATACCATGCTATACCAATTTTTGAATGAAAATTACAAATCTACAAAAGCACAAAAATTCGCAGCAAGTCACTATTTAAGTTGGAATGTTTCGAAAAAAATCAATTTGGGTATTTTTGAAACAGTGATCTTTCAACCGAAAGACACGCTGTTATATCGAGGCTTTGATGTCGAGTATTTAAACCCAGTAGTATTCTTCAGACCTCAAGAATATGCCATTGGGTCGGCGGACAATGTGCTTTTGGGAGCGAGCTTTTCAGTCAAACATAAAAAACAAACAATTTATGGTCAATTGATAGTCGATGAATTCCTCCTATCAGAAATTCGAGCTCGAAGCGGTTGGTGGGCAAATAAATACGGTGGACAACTTGGAATTAAAGGATTCTTGAAATTGAAAAATGAAAAGTTCTTCTATCGTGTTGAAGGGAATGCCGTTCGTCCTTATACGTATGCTCACGTAAACAGCCTTCAAAATTATGGGAATCAAAATAGTACCTTGAGCCACCCATACGGTGCTAATTTCATGGAAGCATTACTGGAAATCAAATGGCAACATAAAAAGTGGTTTACAAAATTATTCACGAATGCTGGGTACCTAGGATTAGATGAAGGAGGAAAAAGCTACGGAGGAAATGTTTATTTACCTTACATGCTCAGGCCAAGTAATTATGATAACGAAATCGGACAAGGAATTCGAAATAACTTTTTTAGAATAAACATTCATGCTGCCTACAAATTAAGTGAAAAAGGATCCATTTTTGCCTTTGCTGAGATTCAATATCGTTATGATTCAGCTTTAAGTCAGAAGTATCATTTTATTCCATTTATCGGAATTCGTTCTTACTTGTGGAATGACTACCGAAATTACTAAATGAAAAAAGCCCATTTCATTTTGAAACAGGCTTTTCAATCGTTTGGTTCTTGTAAATTTTACAATCCGAAAATTTGTCTGACTTCTACTTCCGTCGTATTGCGTTGTTTACCTTCGGAATTGAGATAGGTGCGATTTACAAGTCTTCCGTGAATGGCTACTTTTTTTCCTTTTTCGCCATATTGCTCAATGAATTCTGCAAGGTTTCCCCAAGCGAAAACTCGATGATATTGTTTGACATTTCGATAATTTCCATCGTTTTTGCGTTCTGCTTTTTTTGTTTCAAGTTTGAATCGGGCAACTGATTTTCCATTGTCGAATTTGGTGATTTGTGTATTGGTACCCATGCTTCCAATCAATGTAATGTAATTTCTAACTGTTGTCATAATTTGTAGTGTTATAAAAATATAATTGTATATGTAGAGGGACCGGTATTAATCTCGATGTATCAACACCGATCCTCGTTGCGTTCCAGTGGATTTACTTGTAAATAAATCCTGTTTGTTGTGTTTTTTGTGAATTAATTCGCGACTTATAATAAAATTAAATCATTGATTTCAACTTCGGAAACAAATTTCTTTTGTCCCTCTGTATTATAAAATCGACTGACTAATCGCCCTTCTACAGCAACTTGGGTTCCAACGGATCCAAATTCTTCAAGAACTTGAATCCACTTACCCCAAGCGGTTAGAATATGCCAATTTGATCGCGATTTCATATTTCCATCAGCATCCAAGTAGAATTCCTTCGTGGAAAGTGAAAACTTGGCTACTTTTCGACCATTTTCTAATTGTGTGACCTTCGGTTCGGATGTTACTTTCCCGATTAAATTGACGTGATTTAACGAATGGTTTGAATTTGTATCTGACATGTGTAATGATTTATTGAGCGTTCTTAGATGAAATAATTAAAAATTCGTTGAGTTCTACGACTGTGGAAAAGCGTTTCTCACCTGATTTAGTTTCATAAGATTGATTAACTAATTTTCCCTCCATCATTACTTCCAAACCTTTATCTAAAAGTTTTCCTACTAATTCCGCTGATTTCCCCCAGGCAGTTATGTTGTGCCATTGTGTGTTTTCCTGCCATTGCCCATTTTTATCTTTGTATCCCTCATTCGTCGCCAAGGTAAAACGTGCAAGCGCTCTCCCTGTTTCAAAATTGATCACTTCAGGCTTTGCGCCTAACCTTCCAATCAAAATCACTTTGTTTTTTAGTGGATTCATGTTTGTAAAAAATTAAATTGTTTGTAAAAAAATTATCTAAATCGAGGTCAGCATTTGTTGTCTGAATTCGACACTGCAAAGTTTTTACATCTTGAAATTTTTATTCGGTTATTTTTCATTTATTGTCGTTATTTATTCGTTTTTTGTCGGTTTTACTATTGATTATTAGTTATTTAAAACATTTTATAAAACGATTATTTATTCCAAATTTCCCAACTTTTTAATGCCTGCTCATGCAACATGCTATTTCCATTTAAAACTGTTGCTCCTGATTTTTGAGCTTGGGAAAGAAATTTTGTGATTGGGGGATTATAGATTAAGTCAATAACCAAATGATCTTCAGTTAAAGCCTCAAAAGGAATTTGAATTGATTCATTGATATTGGGATACATACCAACCGGTGTGGAGTTTACGATAACCTTGCAAGCTGAAATCATCGCTTCATTGACATCGGAATAATGAAATTGATTCAATTCTTCATTTGGATTGCGCGAAACAAAAAGAACATCCAAGCCAATTGACTTAAAAACATGGGCAACAGCTTTCGAAGCACCACCTGTACCAAAAATCAGTGCTCGCTCGTGATGAAACGTCAAAAATGGTTTTATACTTTGATGAAATCCGAAAGCATCTGTATTGTACCCTATTTTTTTTTCATTTTCAAATGCCACAACATTTACAGCACCAACTACCTGTGCCGAAATATCTAATTCATCGAGATATGGGATAATTTCTTCTTTGTACGGAACGGTAACATTTAACCCACATGGATTTGAGGTAAAGACTTGTTTTACGTCAGCAATCGTTTCAATTTCGAAGAGTCGATATTCCGCATCAATATCATTATTTTGAAAATAAGAATTAAAAAAAGCAGGTGAAAACGAATGTTTTAAGGATTTACCGAGAAGACCGAATAGTTTTGACATTGAAACGAAGATAAATAAAAAAACCAGAGTTTGTAACATCGCTCTCGCTCTGTTTCTCACTCTGGTTTTAGTACCTTCCAAATCAACTTAGATTTTTAATCATTGCATATAAAATTCTTGATAACTCATCAGCATCCTTTATCAACCTTTCAAGGTCCGACTCAGATATTTTATCATAATCATTAAGAATATCCAGAACTGCAACACATTCAAACAATGAGGCCCTTGAGGTTGTAAAATAATTTTTCCTGTCCCTTTTGGAAAATTTACCGCTTCCTTCTGCAATATTTAAAGGAACACTAAATGAAGCTCGCCCAAGTTGATCAACAACATATCTGTCTAGCTTGTTTTTAAGGATTACATTTTTGCAATTGACATGAAACAATTTCGCTTTTTTATAGACTTCTAAATTTCGGAAATCAAACATAGTTAAAGAATTAATTTTCTATTTTAAGATACGAAATTTTTGGAGAACGAGAAAGAAAAAGAGAATGAAAAGAGTGCGAGAGTGAAGAAAAAATCCAGAGCTCGTAACTTCGCTTTCGCTCAACTTATTGAAATAAATTACCCTAGCAGATAATATTAGAAAGAGAATGAGTGTTAGAGAGTGAAGAAAAAAACCAGAGTTAGTAACATCGCTCTCGCTCAACTTATTGAAATAAATTACCCGAGCAGATAATATTAGAAAGAGAATGAGTGTTAGAGAGTGAAGAAAAAAACCAGAGCTAGTAACATCGCTCTCGCTCTGTTTCTCACTCTGGTTTTAGTACCCGGGGTGGGAATCGAACCCACACACCGTTGCCAGTACAGGATTTTGAATCCAGCGCGTCTACCAGTTCCGCCACCCGGGCATTCATTACTGAACAACGAGGGCACAAAGATAAAACAATTTTTAATTATTAAACGAATTCAATGGGAATCATTAATAAATTCAATCCATTCATCCACACTTTTTGCTTTTTGAATGTGAAAATCACCTGAGCTCTCTCTGCGAAGAGCGATTAAAGTTGCACCTGAATTAAGTTTTTCTCCAAAATCATTCGCTATTGAACGTATATAAGTTCCTTTGGAACAACTGATTTTAAAATCAATTTCCGGAAAGCGAACCGAATTTAACTCAAAATGTGAAATTTCAATTTGTGCCTGTTTCATGACCACTTCTTTTCCAGCTCGCGCGAAATCATAGGCACGTTTACCATCAATTTGTTTTGCAGAAAAAATGGGAGGCGTTTGCATTTGAATTCCCAAGAAAGTTTTTCGAATGGTTTCAATAACATCATCTGTAATATGATCTGTTGGAAATACTTCA
>JBIIVA010000195.1:0-4470 GCA_044339705.1 Crocinitomicaceae bacterium | reverse complement strand
ATCGTTGAAACCATTTTACGTTTGTTGAGCCATTCCGATATGGTGAAATTCGCCGCCTCTGAACCCGCAGAAGAATTGATTCAAAAATCCTTGTTTTTACTTCGTCAAACGGTTGTAGAAACGAGCCCAATTGAATTTGAATATGTTGGATAATTGGAACATTAACATAACTCAATTTGATTTCTTTCAACCAGAATGGTTATGGCTATTGCTATTGGTTCCATTTATTGGATGGTATTTGTGGCGAAATGAAAACAAACGAAAAGGAGATTGGAAATTTAGCAGTTCAGCCCAGATTCAGCGAAAATTTGAGTTCAAACCAATTGTTTACATTCGACAAGCATTGATAATTGGGAAATTAGTCGTTCTCAGTTTATTCATTATCGCCTTGGCAAAACCATTTCGATGGAACGACAAGGATGCGCAAACGGAGGATTACAAATATGGTATTGACATTGTTTTGGCTATAGACGTTTCGCTGTCAATGTTGGCGACCGATTTCAAACCCAATCGCTTGGAGGCTGCCAAAGAAGTAGCCAAAGAATTTATTGATGGTCGAAGGGGCGACAGAATCGGTCTGGTTGTTTATTCTGGTGAAGCATACACTGCTTGTCCGGCGACACTTGACTACGAAGTATTAAAAAATCAAATCGACCAAACTGATGGAATGAATCTCGAACCTGGAACGGCAATCGGAACAGGATTAGGGACCGCAGTCGTTCACTTGCGAAGCGATAGTTTGAAATCGAAAGTAATTATTCTATTGACCGATGGAGTGAACAACGCAGGTGACATCACACCTCAACAAGCTGCTGAATTGGCAAAGGCGAAAAATATTTGTGTCTATACGATTGGAGTTGGAAGTGAAGGAATTGCACCAACACCGGTAGTAACACCAATGGGAGTTCGTTTTGAAAACCAACCCGTGGAAATTGATGAACAAACCTTGGTTCAAGTTGCTGAAGCGACAGGAGGACAATACTTTCGAGCCACAGATGAAAAAAGTTTGCGGGCCATTTATGATGAAATTGAAGACTTGGAAAAACGTAAAATGGTTGATAAACACTATCAATCAGAACCACCGGCAACACCTGGATCCTTTATGAATTGGGCCTTTTTGATTTTGACAATTATTTTGCTAACTGAATTTGGATTATTTGTGAGCAATGAATAAAAATCAACCGACATATCCAATTCAAAAGGTTATTCGCACATTAGCCGTGTTAGAAATCGGTTTTTGGTTGATTTTCTATTTGTTCGTTCAAAGTTTCGGATTTTTGGCGCCATTAACGGGAGATGAATATGGCTTTCAGTTTGCAAAACCTGACTATTTTTATCTGCTTTTGGCACTGATTCCATTTTCGTATTTGTTCATTTTATCCTTGAAACGAAAAAATAAGATTGATGCGAATTTATCACAATTCAGTCGCAAAGGGTTGGTTCAAGGATCGCTATTTTGGGCGATAACACGATTTTTTCTACTAAGATCTTCATTTGTATTTTTAATTCTCGCCTTGGCGCAACCGATTTATGGTCGCAAAAAGGTAAAGGGAATGATGAAGAGCATGGAATTGGTCGTTTGTCTAGATGTTTCCAATTCGATGAATACCTGTGATATTGAGTCAACGCCAAGATTAGAAATTGCAAAGCGCTCACTTAATGCCTTAATTAATACCTTGGCAGGAGAAAAAATTGGTCTTTGTTTGTTCGCGGGAAGTTCATATGTTCAATTGCCATTAACAACGGATTATAACGCGGCGAAATTATTCGTGGAGGATGTCAGCACGTATTCCATTTCAAGGCAAGGAACGAACATTCCTGAGGCACTTTCAACAGCGATGACGATGTTTACAAAGGAAAAAATGACCAAGGCTATTTTGGTTGTCACCGATGGCGAAAATCACGAACAAGGGAATGAAGAAATTTATAATGAAATCATTGAAAAAGAAATCCAAGTTTGTGCTTTGGGAATCGGAACCGAATTAGGCGGGCCTGTTCCAGAAGATCCTAACAATCCCCAAAATGGTTATCGAAAAAACGCGTTTGGACAAAATGTAGTTTCAAAAATGAATCCTGATTTTGTGAAGCAAATCGCCAATAAAACGAATGGTTATGCTATGACGACATCTGAAGCTTATCCCGATTTACAAACGATATTAACACAAATTAACCAGATGAAACGCGCGAAATTGCGAGATTTGGAGTTCGAAATTGCTGAAAGCAGATACCAGGTGCCGTTGTTTGTTTCGGTTTTGTGTTGGATTTTATGGCTATTGCTTCCAGGCCTTAAATTGCGAATGAAGAAATGAAAATTATATTTTTTACCTTCTTATCGTTAATTATTGTAAATTCAGTTTTAGCTCAAGCTTGGGTTGATTCACTTGAAGTTGCTCGAAAAGCTTACAAATCGGGTGACTACGACAAGGCTTTGCGTTATTACCAGTCCGCACAAAAACAGGCCCCAAAAGATGTTGATCTTTCGGATGAAATTGCACAATCGACTTATCGTTCACGCGACTTTAAGAGTGCTCAAAAAGCATATGAGCAAAGTGCTGGCGATAAAAAATTACCCGAGGAACGAGCTCTTGTTAATCACAATTTGGGAAATACGAGAATGAAACAAAAAGATTATGACGGAGCAATTTCAGCATACAAAGAGTCCTTGCGAAATAATCCGAATGATCCTGAAACGAAATACAATCTTTCAGAGGCGATTCGACAGAAAAAACAGCAAGAGCAGCAGAAGAAGGATGATCAGAAGGACAATCAATGTAAAAATACGAATCAAAATCAAAACAACAACCAAAATAATTCAAACAATTCGAATCAAAAACCTTCGAATCAACGTAATAATGGTTCGGATAACAAAAAAATGCCAAACAAACAAGCAGACAAAATGCTCGATGATTTAACGCGTAAAGAGGCTGAAACAAAGAAGCGTTTGGCGAAAAATTCGTCAGATAAAAAAGCGGGTTCTAATTCAGGAAAAGATTGGTGATGAAAAAGATAGGTCTCTTCTCGTTATTTATTTTCATTGTAATCCAACTTATTGGACAGAAACCGATTGTAAAATTAGAAATTGAACCAAAATCGGTGCAAGTTGGTGACGAAATTGTTGTAACGGTTAAGACCAACATTCAAGGAGAAATAGATATTGACTTTCCAAGTGCTTTTGTCAATGGATATGCTGTAATGAATGGCATGGAGCAAGAAATGGACTATAACACCGGTCGTGTTATTTCGCTTTACTACTACTCTCAGAATGGTGTTTTGAAGAAGGAAGGATCTTATACGTTTGGCCCAGTTTACGTTAAATCAGGAAGTAAAATCTACAAGTCAAATACGGTTGAGGTCGTTGTTCAAAAAGAAGCGTTTATCAATTCTTCAGGGGAAATTTCAGCCAAACAATTGAAGCAGAATGCATTTGGGGTGATTGAAGTTTCCAAAAAGAAAGTGTATGAGGGCGAACCTTTGATTTTGAATGCGAAAGTATATTCCAAGTTTTATCCAACTCACATTGAAGATTATCAATCCTACAATGCTAAAGGAATATTAGACAAACACGAACTTTCTGCGAATAATCGATTAGTTGCCAACCAGGAGCGAATCAAGAACATTGAACTTTATGGAATCACTTATGATCGCTCGCTCGTCTTTCCGAATGGTGCGGGAAAAATGCAAATCGATCCGTTCAAATTAATTCTCAAACGAGGATTCGAAGGAATGCCGATTGTATCCACAGGAATAGTTGTTGAGGTTCTTCCGTTACCAAAAAATCAACCGAAATCGTTCATTGGAATGGTTGGGAAACTTTCTATGAATTGCGAATTGAACAAAAAAGAGATTAAAAAAGGGGATGTTTTCTCAATCAAAATGACCTTGCAAGGAACGGGGAATTTGCATAATATCGAATTGCCAAAAATTCAATTGCCAAAAGGTTTAACTCTTTATGGAGATCCGAAGCAAACTGAAAAATATACGTTTACAACAAACGGTGCTGAAGGAAAAATCGATTTGGAATATACCATTCAAGTAAACAAAGAAGGTTCTTTCAACATTCCACCGATTGAAGTTTCTTATTTTGATGTCAAAGCCAAGAAATATGTTACAATCAAATCCGATGAAATTATTTTGGATGGAGATGAGGTGAAATTAAGTTCAACTGAGCCAAAAGGAAAAACAACCATTATCGCTGAGAAACAAAATAATTTAAAAGAATCCAAGGACAAGGAAAGTAATTCGTTTTTAAATTCACCATTTGTTTGGGTTTCACTTTCTTCGTTATTGCTTATTGCTGGATTTGTTGGAATCGCATCTCGAACGAAAAAGAAATCAACAATTGCTTTTGACACATCGATTGTTCAAGAAGAGCTTACTTTGAAATTCAATTGGAACGATGTTGAAAATCACATGAACGATGCTGAAATTGCGCTTCAACAAAATGATTCGAACAAATTAATTTCCGCTTTG